>USKN01000011.1 GCA_900555295.1 uncultured Eubacteriales bacterium | reverse complement strand
TCCCGTTGCCTTTTTTTATTACAAAAAGGAGGAATTTGGAATGAAGGAACTTGTAATTATTATAAGACCCGAAAAACTTGAAAAAGTAAAAGAAATTCTCGATGAGAAAAAATGCGGAGGTATGACAATATCAAGTGTTATGGGCTGCGGAACTCAAAAGGGTATTGCAGATGACAATGCCGTAAATGTAATTAAAGGGTTTAAAGTAAATATAAACCTTTTGCCCAAAATCCGAGTGGAGGTTGTTGTACGCGACAAGGAAGTTGACGATATAATAACCGAGTTGAGAGATAAAATTGTTACGGGTCACGTCGGCGACGGTAAAGTGTTTATAAGAAACATTGAAGGCGCCGTAAGATTGAGAACGGGCGAAAGAGATGAAAAGGCATTATAAAAACCAAATCTTTAAATAAGAGGGTGATACATTATGGAGAGTGATAAAAAAGTAATTGTAAAGATTAGGGGAGTAAATAAAATATACGGAACAAACCACGTTGTAAAAGACCTTAATCTTGATATTTATGAAGGCGAATTTTTAACATTGCTCGGCTCGAGCGGATGCGGAAAAACAACAACACTGCGAATGATAGCGGGATTTGAAGAACCCACAAGCGGAAGTATAAGCGTTCAGGGTGAAGATATACATAACAAACAGCCGTTTGAAAGAGATGTAAATACGGTATTTCAAAGCTATGCACTGTTTCCGCATATGACAGTTTACGACAATGTGGCATACGGACTTAAAATGAAAAAGGTAAAAAAAGCCGAAATAAAAGAACATGTTACCGAAATGCTTGAACTTGTACAGCTTGGCGATTTTGAACGCCGATATCCGTCACAGTTGAGCGGCGGGCAAAAACAAAGAGTTGCAATTGCAAGAGCACTTATAAACCGCCCAAAAGTATTGCTGCTTGATGAACCGCTGGGCGCACTCGATTTAAAATTAAGAAAGCAAATGCAGCTTGAACTTAAACGTTTGCAGCGAAAACTTAACATAACTTTTATTTACGTAACTCACGACCAGGAAGAAGCGCTTACAATGAGCGACAGAATATGTATTATGAACGAAGGGGTTTTGCAGCAGGCAGGCACACCCGTTGAAATATACGAAAACCCCGCAACAAAGTTTGTTGCAACTTTTATTGGCGAAACAAATATTTTTGACGGCAGTGTTATAGACGAAAGTGACGGAAAAATTGAGATTGCGTTTGAATGCGGAAGTTTTACCGCAAAAAGCGGTGAGTTTAAGTCGGGTGATATGCTATCTGTATCGGTAAGACCCGAAAGAATGTTGTATTCAGATAAGCCTGTAGACGGTTTTAACCTTTGCGCAACGGTAAAAGAGCAAATATATGTAGGCTCGGTTGTAAAAACGGCTGTTGTTTTGGCAAACGGAAACGAAGTAAAAATAGAACGTCTTGCCGGACAAAAACTACCCGAAGGAGGAACGGTTTATCTTTATTGGAACAACGGCGACGCAAAGCTTATACATACGTTTGACAATGTGTTTGCAGACGCCGTAAATAACATTGTAATGGAGTGATTTATTATGGAAAAGTTATCTAAACATAAATTCAGGTCAAATACGCTGCCTGCCATTACAACAGTGGGACCTGTTACACTTTGGCTTATATTTTTTGTGGCAGTACCGCTTATATACGTGCTTGTTATGAGCTTTTGCTCAATAGACAGCTCATATAACATAGTTTTTAAATTTACAACCGAAAACTACAGGCGTTTGTTTGATACAAACTATATTCAAATATACGCAACATCGGTTTTGGTAGCGTTTTTTACAACGGTAATATGTATACTTATTGGGTATCCGTTTTCGTTTTTGATTGCACGCACCGAGTCAAAATACAAAACACTTCTTTATATGCTTGTTATAATTCCGTTTTGGACAAATTCGCTTATACGAATATACGGATGGCGTACTTTTCTCGGCTCAAGCGGCTGGCTTAATTATATACTTACAACGCTTAATATAACCAAAGAACCCATACAGTTTTTGTTTAACAAAGGCGCAACGGTTTTTGGTATGGTATATTGCCTGTTTCCGTTTATGGTACTTCCGCTTTATACCGCTATAGAAAAACTTGACAAAACACTTCTTGAAGCGTCGTCGGATTTGGGCGCAAAGGGAGCGTCAACATTTTTTAGAATAATACTTCCGCTTACAATGAGCGGTGTATTCTCGGGCAGTATAATGGTATTTATACCAAGCCTCGGCTACTTTTTTGTAGCGGATATTTTGGGCGGCGGCAACAGCGACGTTGTAGGAAACCTTATAGAAAGACAGTTTCAAAGCGGCAACAATTGGCCGCTCGGAGCCGCACTTTCAATAATTTTAATTGTTATTACGCTTGTGCTTGTAAAATTATATCAAAAAGCGGGCGGCGATATGGATAGTTTGGGGGTGTAGAATATGTCAAGGCACACAAAAACAAAATTTAAAAAAATATCGGGTACGGTGTTTTGCAGTATTGTTTACATATTTTTGTTTTTGCCCATAAGCGTTATTGTGGTAAACTCATTTAACGCAACAACAAGCAAACCGTATCAATCGTGGAAAGGTTTTACCTTCGATTGGTATATAAAGCTTTTTGAAAACAAGTCGCTTTTGGAGTCGTTTGGCGCTACAATGGCAATTGCAATTATAACAACATTGCTTGCAACGGCAATAGGCACAATTGCGGCGGTTGGTATGTACAAATACAAATTTAAAGGAAAAAACATTATAGACGGCTTGCTTTATATTCCCGTTGTAATACCCGAAATTGTTTTGGGAATTTCGCTTTTAACATTGTTTTCAAATACGGGTATTCCGCGCGGTATGTTAACTCTTATATTGGCACATACAACATTTGCAATACCATATGTAATATTTAATGTACGCGCACGGCTTGCAGGATACGATAATTCAATAGAAGAGGCAAGTATGGATTTGGGAGCAAACAGACTTATGACATTTAAAAACATTACGCTCCCCGTACTTGCGCCCGGTATAGGCGGAGGTGCACTGCTTGCCTTTACACTTTCGATTGACGACGTAATTGTAAGCTATTTTATAAACGGTCAGGTAAAAACATTTCCGCTTAAAGTAATGAGCGCAATTAAAAGCGGCGTTGCACCCGATGTAAACGCGCTTTCAACACTTATTCTTATTGCAACCGTTATTCTTGTTATTTTAACACAGAGTGACTTGCTTAAAAAAATAAAAAAATAATATAAAAAACGGAGGAATGAATTATGAAAAAGTTTGTATCAGTTTTAACGGCATTGACAATTGTATTGACAATGGGATTATTTACGGGATGTTCCGATAAAAAAATCTCGTCAAATAAACAAAGCGGAGAAGATACTCTTAATATTTACACTTGGACAGAGTATATACCCGACAGCGTTATTGAAAAATTTGAAGATGAAACGGGAATTAAAGTTAATCACACAACGTTTTCGTCTAACGAAGATATGCTTGCAAAAGTTAAATCCGAAAACGAGGGCGCATTTGATATAATTCAGCCCAGCGATTATATGGTTGAGCAAATGGCGTCACAGGGTATGCTTGAGGAGATAGATGTAACAAAGCTTTCAAATTTTGACAATATCGGAGATGAGTACAAAGACCCCGAATACGACCCGGGCAACAAATACAGTGTTCCGTATCTTGGCGGTGTTGCGGCAATTGCGGTAAACAAATCCAAAGTAAAAACACCCGTTACATCATATGCCGACTTATTTAAAGATGAGTTTAAAAATAAAGAAGTTGTACTTGACGATTTTAGAGCGGTTATAGGATTTACCGCACGCAGCCTGGGTTACAGTATGAGTACATCGGATAAAGGCGAGCTTGACGCAATAAGAGAAAAGCTTCTCACATTAAAACCTAATGTAAAGCTCTACGACTCCGACAGTCCAAAATCGGCTCTTATTCAGGGTGATTGTGATTTGGGTGTAATGTGGGCGGCAGAAATTGCTCTTGCTATGGAAGAAAACAAAGATATTGAGGTTGTATATCCCGAGGAGGGTGCATATTTATTCCTCGACAATTGGGCAATTTCAAAAGGCGCAAAAAATAAAGACGCGGCTATGAAGTTTATAAACTTTATGCTCGACCCCGAAAATATGGCGCTTGTACTTGAAGAATTTCCGTATATGTGCCCCAACACAAAAGCGGTTGAACTTGCAGGCAGCGATTATTCGTCAAACCCCGCAAAAAATCCGCCTGCCGACGCTATTGCAAAAGGCGAGTACATTAAAAATTTAGATACAGACACGCTTGCAATATACGATAAAATGTGGACAGAACTTAAAAAATAAAAATTTGTACGGGAGAGGTTTTTATGGAAGTTAAAAAAATGTATATAGACGGCAAATGGGTTGAAAGCGAGAGCAAAAAAACACGCAAAAGCATTAACCCTGCAAACGGTGAGGTGCTTGCATATGTTACCGAGGGCGATGTGTGTGACGCAAAAAAAGCCGTTGCCGCCGCAAAAAAATCTTTTTATAAAACACGCAAGTGGCGCGATACCGACGCGCAGACAAGAAGCGATATGCTTTTAAAAATAGCCGATGAAATAGAAAAAGAAAAAGACGAATTTGCAAAAATAGATACAATGGATCACGGTAAGCCGTTAAGAGAGGCACAGTGCGATGTTGACGATGCAATACACTGTTTCAGATATTATGCGGGGCTTATAAAAGCTCCGTACGGCGGTGTGTATGACGTAAACGAGGGATTTGGCAAAATGCATTCGTATACGGTATGCGAACCCGTTGGCGTATGCGCTCAAATTACTCCCTGGAACTATCCGCTTTTAATGGGTGTATGGAAACTTGCCCCGGCTATGGCGGCAGGCAACAGCATAGTGTTTAAACCCAGCTCAAACTGTGTGCTTTCGTGCATAAAGCTGTTTGAAATATTTGACAGAGTCGGAATGCCCGAGGGAAGTGTAAATCTTGTACTCGGCGCAGGCGGCACAATAGGAAACGAGCTTGCCGAAAACAGTGATGTTGATATGATTACGTTTACGGGTTCAACCGAAGTGGGACAGAGCATAATGCGTGCCGCAGCGGGAAACGTTAAAAAAATCGGATTGGAGCTGGGCGGTAAATCCCCCAATGTTATATTTGCCGACGCTGATTTGGAGGGTGCCGTTGAGTGGGCAATGATAGGCATTTTTTTAAACCAGGGCGAAATATGCTCGGCAGGTTCACGCATTATTATTGAGGAGAGTATTAAAGATAAATTTGTAAAACGTCTTTGCGAAAGAGCAAATGCAATCACGATAGGCAATCCGCTCAATAACCCCGATATGGGACCGCTTGTTTCAAAAAGCCATATGGAAAAAGTGCTTGAATATGTAAAAAAGGGTATAGACGAGGGCGCATCGCTTATGTGCGGAGGTGAGCGTTATACCGAGGGTGAGTGTGCAAAAGGCTATTTTGTACGCCCAACGGTATTTGACAACTGCACCGACGATATGACAATTGTTAAAGAAGAAATATTCGGTCCCGTTGTTACCGTTCAAACATTTAAAGATGAGCAGCAGGCAATAGATATGGCAAACAATACCGAGTACGGTCTTGCGGGTGCCGTGTTTACATCGGACGGTGCAAGGGCATTAAGAGTTATTAAAGAAATAAGAGCGGGTATTACCTGGATAAACTGCTATAACCCGTGCTTTAACGAAGCACCGTGGGGCGGTTACAAAAAATCAGGTATAGGACGTGAACTCGGAATACACGGTTTGGAGGAATATTGCGAAACAAAGCAAATTAACATTAACCTAAATCCGGGTATTGTAGGTTGGTATGAACATTAATATAATCAGGAGATGACATAAAATGAGTTATGAACAAGTATCAAAAGACCTTGAAAAAGTAATAGGATATATAAAATCGGACGAACTTTCGGACAGCGAAAAAGAAACAATGACGCAGGAAACAATTAATTATTTTGATAATTACGTTTCACCCGGTTGGCTCAAGTACCGAAAATCGGTATCAACAAACAGTGCAACACTTGAGTGGAAAGACCACGACAGTATTTGCGAGGGATTGTACGGCGAAGAATTTATAGACTGTTTGGGCGGATTTGGTATATACACCTGCGGTCACAGAAATCCCGAAATTATGGAGGTTGTAAAAGCACAGCTCGACCATCAGGCACTTCATTCACAGGAGCTTTTGGACCCTTTGCGCGGATATCTTGCAAAGGCTATGGCAGATATTACGCCGGGTAAGCTTGACAAGTGCTTTTTTACAAACGGCGGTGCGGAAGCTGTTGAAATGGCATTAAAACTTGCGCGAATTGCAACGGGCGGCAGATGGTTTATTTCAACCGTAGGTGCGTTTCACGGTAAATCTATGGGCGCAATTTCAATGGGAGGAAAAAATACATACCGTGTGCCGTATATTCCTATGGTTCAGCAGGTTCAGCATGTTGAATACGGTAATGCCGAGGACGCACGCAAAGCAATTAAAAACCTTGTAGCGGTAGGCGAAAAAGTAGCCGCAATGATTGTTGAGCCTATTCAGGGCGAGGCCGGCGTTATTGTACCGCCCGAGGGTTACCTTAAAGAATTGAGAAAAATATGCGATGAGTACGGTGTTGCTCTTATATTTGACGAAATTCAATGCGGTATGGGCAGAACAGGCACAATGTGGCGCTGTGAGGCAGAGGGCGTAACACCCGATATTATGACATTCGGTAAGGCTTTCGGCGGAGGCATAATGCCTATTACGGGTATTATTTGTACATCGGATATGTGGGTTGAACAGCTTGTTGATAACCCGTGGCTTTTAGGCTCACCCACATTTGGCGGTAACCCTGTATGCTGCAGTGCGGCTATTGCAACAATTAAATATATGATAGATCACGATGTGCCGGGTCAGTGCAGAGATAAGGGTATAATTTTAAAAGACGGACTTATAAAACTTAAAGAAAAATACCCCGAAATAATAGATGATGTACGCGGTGTGGGTCTTATGCTTGCGGTTGAGTTTGTAAGCGGAAAAGAAGGTTACAGCGTTGCCAAGGGATTGTTTAAAAGAGGCGTTATGACGGCAGGAACGCTTGTAAATGCAAAATGTATTCGTTTTGAGCCGCCCGCAGTTATAACCGAGGAACAAATTAAAACCGTGCTTGAAAGAATGGACGGCGCTCTTGCCGATACAAAAGAGGAGTTTGGTTTATAATGCATACATTTAAAATTGCGCCTAAAATTGTATCGCTTGATACCGCGTGCGAATTTGCCGAAATGTATAATATAGGCAAAGGCGATTTGGTAATAACAAGTGAGCATATATGGAGCAAGTATTTTAAAAATATAACACCGGACAATGTTATATATATACGTAACTATTGTATTGGCGAACCAAATGACGAGGCGATAAAGGGTATATGTGCGGATATTAAAAATCCGTACAGCCGTGTAATAGCTGTAGGCGGCGGTACGGTGGCAGATATTGCAAAATTGTTTGCACTTGATGTATCAAATTCGCTCAATAAAGTACTTGACGCACTTTTTGATAAAGAGATTGACGCAAAAAAAGACAAAAAACTTGTTATAGTGCCCACAACGTGCGGTACGGGCAGTGAAATTACAAATATTTCAATAGTTGAGTTTATAAACCGCCGCACTAAATTCGGGCTTGCGTCCGACTCACTTTTTGCCGATGACGCGGTACTTATTCCCGAACTTTTAAACGATTTGCCGTTTAAAGCATTTGCCGCAAGTTCAATTGACGCACTTATACACTCTGTTGAAAGTTTTTTGTCGCCAAAGGCAAGCGCTCTTTCCGAAATGTTTTCGGTATCGGCTATGCAAAGCATTTTAAGCGGATATGTTAAAATAAAAAACGGCGAAAATATCGATTATAAAAAATTTCTTGAAGCGTCAACATATGCGGGCATTGCATTTTCTAATGCAGGCTGTGCCGCAGTTCACGCATTAAGCTATCCTTTGGGTGCGGCTTTTCACGTACCGCACGGCGAGGCAAATTACGCGGTATTTACGGGAGTATTTAATATGTATATGAACCTTGCCCCAAACGGTAAAATAACAAGGATTAATAAAATTTTTGCCGATATACTCGGCTGTGATGAATGTAATGTTTATAACGGTCTTGAACAGTTGCTTAACGAGTCGGTATTGCAAAAAAAGGCACTTCACGAATACGGTATGAAAAAAGAGCAAATAAGTGAATTTGCAAAGTCGGTACTTAAAAATCAACAGCGTTTGCTTGCCAATAACTACGTTAAACTTGATTTGGAGCAAATAACACAAATATATACAAATCTTTATTAATTTAAAAGAACGGAGTGAATATAAATGTCGGAACTTAGATATGAATTACCAAAAATAATAACCGACGGACTGCCGGGGCCAAAATCGGCTGAAATAATAAAAAGACGTGAGAACTCAATTCCAAATGCCATTAAATGCGTATATCCCGTTGCGGCAAAACGGGGCGAGGGCGCAATGCTTGAAGATGCCGACGGAAATATATTTTTGGATTGGGTAGGCGGTGTTGGAGTATTAAACGTAGGATATTCACAACCCGAAATGATTGAGGCGGTTAAACAGCAATCCGAAAAATATTTCCACGTAATGATGAACATTGCAACTCACGAGGGGTACATTGCTTTGGCGGAAAAAATGAACAAAATTGTACCCGTGCGCGGTGAAAAAAAGAAAACAATGTTTGTAAATTCGGGTGCGGAGGCGGACGAAAATGCCGTAAAAATTGCAAAGCAATACACCAAAAGACCCAATATTATTGTTTTTTCGGGTGCGTTTCACGGCAGAACCGCAATGACAATGGCAATGACATCAAAAAAAGCATATGCATACGGTATGGGTCCGTTTCCCGACGGTGTATACAGAGCCGAATTTCCGTATTTATACCGTAAACCCAACGGGTATACCGATGATGAGGCAATTGAATACTACATAAACAGATTAAAAAGCGTATTTGAGGAAGCGTCGCCTGCCGAGTATGTTGCGGCAATTGTGGTTGAACCCGTTCAGGGTGAGGGAGGTTTTGTACCTGCCCCCATTGAGTGGATTAAGGCGGTAAGAAAAATATGCGACGAGTACGGTATTTTGCTTATTGCCGACGAAGTACAAAGCGGTTTTGCACGTACGGGTAAAATGTTTGCGTCACAGTATTGGAAAGACGCGGGATGCGCTCCCGATATTATGACATCGGCAAAATCAATAGCCGGCGGTGTTCCGCTTTCGGCGGTAACGGCGTCAAGTGAAATAATGGATAGCTGCCGGGCAGGTACAATAGGCGGAACATATTGCGGAAACCCGCTTGCATGTGCGTCCGCACTCAAAGTAATAGAAATTATACAGCGCGATAATCTTTGTGAACGTGCGGTGCAAATAGGCAATAAAGTAAAAGGGTTTTACAAGTCGCTTAAAAAATACGGCGTTGTGGGTGATATTCGCGGACTCGGCGCTATGGTGGGTATAGAATTTGTAAAAGACGAAAAAACAAAAGAGCCTTACCCGGAGCTTGTAACAAAAATAATTCAAAATACGGTGCATATGGGACTTATAATGGAAAATGCCGGAACATACGGAAATGTTATACGGTTTTTAAGTCCGCTTGTTGTTACCGACGAACAGCTTGAAGCAGGTTTTGCAATATTTGAAAAAGCACTTGTTAAGGCACTTGAAAAATAGAATATAAAAAAAGAACGTGCGGTAAAACGATTGTGTTTTGCCGCACCCTCATTATCATTAATCAAACAGCGTTTGCCAATCACGGGATTTATGAGCTTTAAAGCACAGTTGTATTTGCTGTGCCGTTGTTTTTTCAATCGCAAGATTTTGGGGCAGTTCATCGGGGGCAAAATATTTAATTTCGGTTGTTTCAATGTTTTTTTCAAAGTGACCGCCGATAAGCTTGCACAGCACAAAAACTTTGCATACCCCGTAAGCGTATGGCGGAAGATTATGCTTGTTTCTGTCTTGTACCGCAATAAGTTTTAATGCCGTAACATCTAATCCCGTTTCCTCTTTAACTTCTTTTATTGTGTTGGATTTTACCGATTCGGTAACATCGCACCAACCGCCGGGGAGCGACCAGGTTCCGTTATTTTCGTGTGTTAATAAAATTTTGCCGTCTTTAAATATTGCCGCGCGTGTGTCTAATTTTGGCGTTTGATATCCTGTTTCACAGCAAAACAGGTCTTTTACTTTTTCAAGCGGAATATCCGATTTTTCACTTATCATTTCGGCTGCTATTTCGCGCAGTCTTTCGTATCTTTCAATATCGTATACATTATCGGTATATGCAAGTCCTGCCTGGGCAAGGCTTTGTATTTCAACTGCCCACGACAGCCATTTTTCTTTATTTTTACTATCCATCTTTAATTTACCCCGTTTTTTATTTATTATAAATCTTTTGCTTATTTATGTCAACAATAAAAATTACGGTACACACAGCGGATGTTAATAATTCCGATACGGGAAATGCCAGCCATACACCCGTAACGTCCAAAAAATACGAAAGCAAAAATGCCGACGGCACAATAATTGCAATTCCGCGCATAACAGATACAACGTGTGACGGTATGCTTTTTTCAACCGATGCAAAATAAATTGACATTACAATATTAAACGGTATTGCCGTAAAGTATATTTTAAGTCCATTTGGCGCAATGCTTTTAAGTACAGCATTATTTTCAGAGTTAAAAGTATATGTAATAAGATCCGCATTAAAAAATATAAAAGAATACATTACGGCAGATACCGCCATTGACAGTATAAGCGTCATATATAAATAAAATTGCGATTGGCGCGTGTTTGATTTGCCGTATGCTCTGCTTGTAAGCGGCTGCATTCCCTGAGCAATACCCGTAAAGACCGATATTACCACAACCGATAAGTTAGATATAACTCCGTATGCCGCAACTCCCGTATTTCCTTTGAGTTTAAGCATTATAGTGTTAAATACAAGCATAACTATGCCCGATGATATTTCGCAAATAAAGGACGGAAAACCGGCAGAGAGTATGCCCGCAAGCGCATTTAATTTTATGCTCGGCATACAAAAACGAAATGTGTTTTTTTTGCATATTTTATGCAACGACAACACAAAAATACTTATTACCGGTGCAAGGCAGGTTGCAAAAACCGCGCCGAAAATGCCCATTTTAAGCGGAAATATAAAAACATAATCAAGTATAATATTTGAAATGCTTCCCGTAAGCATTGCGCACATTGAAAGGTTGGGGTTTTTATCGTTACGAACAAAGCACATAAATGTATTGTTAAGCATAAAGGCGGGAGCAAATAAAAGTATCATACCAAGATATGTTTTTGTCATTTTAAGTACCAATTTATCGGCACCGAGCAATATTGCAATTTGAGATGAAAAAAGGGCGCCGCACAGCAAAAAAACAACGGATACGGCAATTGCGGTTATCAGTGTAAGCGAAAAAATTTTATTTGCGCCTTTTTCGTCACCGCGCGATTTTAATACGGTATACTTTACCGAACCGCCCATACCGAGCATAAGCCCCAAACCGCTTACAAGCGTAAATACGGGCAGTGCAAGATTGAGCGCCGTAAGTCCGTTTGCACCAAGCCCCCGCGCTATAAAATATGTGTCGGCAAGTATGTAAAACGATAAACCGAGCATACCCGCTATACTTACCGATATATATTTAAAAAATTCCTTTAAACTGCCTTTTGTTTGCATTATTTTATCCTCCCAAATAAAAAATGCCGATATTGTATCTTCAAAGACCTAACGATACAATTCGACATATTATGTCTGTTACCCGGTGGCAATTTTTTTTTATTTTTAATTATTTTAACATTGTAGGGCGAGTTTGTCAAGAAAAAAATAACAAATAATAAAAAAACGCAAAAAAATACCAAAAATTTAAAAAAATTCGTTTTAACTATTGATAATTTTAAAATATATTGTATAATAAGTATATACGAATAATTCGGAGGTAAAAATTATGTCTTTTTGGAAAGGTCAGGACATCGGAATAGATTTGGGCACAGCCACTATTCTTGTATATGTAAAAAACAAGGGTATTGTGCTTGACGAACCGAGTGTTGTTGCTATAGATAAAAACACAAATACCGTTCTTGCGGTAGGCGACGCCGCAAAAAAAATGATAGGCAGAACGCCGTCAAACATTGTTGCAATCCGTCCGCTTAAAAGCGGTGTGATTTCCGATTACGAAACAACGGAAATAATGATTAAATATCTTTTGGGTAAAGTAAGTCCGCGCTCTATTATTAAGCCAAATGTAGTGGTATGCGTGCCGAGTATTGTAACGGCGGTTGAAAAAAAGTCGGTTATAGACGCTACAAAGAGCGCAGGTGCAAGGAGAGCATATTTAATAGAAGAACCAATTGCCGCCGCAATAGGTGCGGGTGTTGATATTTCTCGTCCCGAGGGTACAATGGTTGTGGATATCGGCGGAGGTACGTGCGATATTGCGGTTATTTCGCTCGGCGGTATTGTGGTACACGATTCCATTAAAGTTGCGGGCGATGAGTTTGACCAGGCAGTTATAAAGTATGTACGCAAAAATTACGGTTTGGTAATAGGGGATAGAACCGCCGAGGAAGCCAAAAAAACAATTGGCTGTGTGTTCCCAAAACTTGAAACTGAAACAATGGTAATAAAGGGCAGAAGTCTTAAAACCGGTATGCCCGACAAAATATCCATTACATCAACCGAAATGATGGAGGCGCTTGCCGAACCGGCTCTTACAATTGTAAACGGTGTAAAAAGCGTACTTGAAATTACACCGCCCGAAATATTGGGCGATATAATTGCAAACGGTATTCTCTTTACGGGCGGCGGATCGCTTATTAACGGACTTGACAGACTTCTTGAAAAGCATACGGGTATAAAGGTAAACATTGCCGATGACGCGGTTGAATGTGTTGCCAAAGGAACGGGAGCGTCGCTTTCGCATTTGGATATGTTTGCGGAAGAAAATTAAAATTACAAATAAGAGAACGCGGTGCGGCAAAATGTTTTTTTACTTTGCCGCACCGCGTTTTATATTTATTTGCGCTTTATATTTCAAGTTCGGGGAATATACTTGTACTGCGCTCAAGTATACCGTTCATATATGCAATAGCCGTTCCGTAATTTGTATAGTTTATATTATTTTCTTCCGCTTTTCTTTGGCGGTATATCATTTCGCGCTCATTGAGCATACAGCCTCCGCAGTGTATAACAAGAGCATATTTTGATAAATCATCGGGAAATTCGCCGCCCGAGGTAAACTCAAAATTAAGCTGCTTTTGAGTGCGCCTTTTAATCCAATTTGGCAGTTTTACCGTTCCTATATCGTTGCATTGTCTGTGGTGCGTACACCCCTCACATATTAAAACGGTGTCGCCATCGCAAAGTTTATCTATACATTTTGCGCCTTTTGCCGCAGTATTTAACACACCTTTAAAGCGTGCAAACAAAATAGAAAATGATGTAAGCGGTATATTGTCGGGTACAATTTGTTTAACGGTTTCAAATGCCTGGCTGTCGCAAATTACCATTTTGGGCGGATTTTTAAAAGAGTTAAGAGTATCGGCAAGCTGTTCGGTTTGTGTAACGGCACAAATTGCGTGTTTGTCGAGTACATCGCGTATAGTTTGCATTTGCGGCAATATCATTCTGCCTTTAGGCGCCGCTTCGTCTATGGGTGTTACAAGTACAACTATATCCGATGTATTTAATTTATCGCCTATAATTTTTTTGTTGCTGTCGTCTTTGGCAAGCTTTCCTATAAGTTCTTTAAGTTCAAAAATGTTTGTATTGTCTTTTGCCGAAACGGTTATTTCGTTTTCCAAAGTTGTTTTGGCTTTTGCTAAATCGCTTTTATTATATACCGTTATATACGGTATGTTTTTTTGCTTAAAAATTTCAATGAGTTGGCTGTCACAGTCGCTTATTCCCGTTTGTGAGTCAACAATTAAAACCGCAACATCTGTTTTATTTAAAATTTGTTTTGTTTTTTCTATGCGCATTTCGCCCAAAGTGCCCTCATCATCAAATCCCGGTGTATCTATAATTACAACAGGGCCTATAGGTAAAAGTTCCATAGATTTTAAAACAGGGTCGGTTGTTGTACCCAATACGTCTGATACTATTGACAGTTTTTGTCCCGTTACCGCATTGACAACGCTTGATTTGCCCGCGTTTCGCCTGCCAAAAAAACCTATGTGTACTCTGTTTGCGCTCGGTGTGTTGTTTAAGCTCATTTTAAATTCCTTCTTTCGTATGAATAATATTAAGTATAAATGCAAAAAAACGGCAGGTAAATTTTAAACCAAACCCCCAAACCGTTTTTTTATTTTTATTTTTTGATTTTTCGTTTTTTATTTTAGACTGTATGTACCTTTTATCATAAGTATACCGTCGGTTGACATACTTATTCCGCGTCCGTCGCTAAACGGTACTATAAGCAAGTGATTTGACGGAACGGCTGTTCCGTTTGCAAGGTCAACACCGTCGGTTACATCTGCAATGCCGCCTTTTTTGGTTGCAATAATCGTACCCGAACCCTGACGCAAAATCATTTCGGTGCTTTTTTCGGCAACAACGGTTTGCCCCTGTGACAATTCCACAAGTTTATATCCTCCGCTTTGCGTTGAAGTTGAACCCGATTGAATACCCGAAATTTTTTCGTCAACATACGCTTTAAGCTGCGGGATTAACGTATCGTTTACATATGACAGCGATACAAGCGGATCCGACTCCGAACCCGGCGACGCCGTAACTGCCGCCCATATTCCCAATGTAAGAAATACCGTAAGTACTGCGGCAAATATAAGTAATTTTTTGCTGTGTTTTTTCATTTTTAAATACCTCTTTTCAGTCGTTTATATCAAGCCCAAAGCTTACTTTTAAAGCCTGATCTATGGCATATTTAAAATCGTCGTCCAAATGTCCCGTTTTTTCTTTAAGCCGCTTTTTGTCTATGGTGCGAATTTGCTCCATAAGAACAACCGAGTCTTTGCTTAACCCGTAATCGTCGGCGCTTATTTCAATATGTGTGGGCAGTTTTGCTTTGTTGATTTGGCTTGTAATAGCCGCAACAATTACAGTGGGGCTGTATTTGTTACCAACGTCGTTTTGAATTATTAAAACAGGGCGTACACCGCCTTGTTCCGAGCCTACAACAGGGCTCAAGTCCGCGTAAAAAATATCTCCTCTTTTAACAATCACAATTATTCACACTCCGCAAGTTTATCCTCATAGCTCTGTTGCTGACGGTTGTCTGCGGACAGACAATAATTTGAAAGTTCGAGGTTGATTTCCGCCATTTCCTCATAACCCTTTTTCAGTTGTTTGGTAAGCTCAAGCTGTTTTTTTTGCTTAATATACAGCCTTACAGCCTCCCTGATAAATTCACTTCGGTTTACTTTTTGCTCGTATGCAAGGTTGTCGGCTTCATTGAGTAAGTTATCAGGTATGCTGATGAGTATTTTTTTGTACCGCGCCAAGATAATCAGACCCCCCAACCTTTTTATAGTGTGTTTACAAACTTATACGTTGATACTATATATTATATAGTTTTTACGCCGTAAAGTCAAATGTATTTTATGCCAAATAGTTTAAAATATTGACCGTTTTGTTGTCACGTATGTAAACACGCGGGATTCTTTTACCTACAACGCAAATTGTTTCGTAATTAATTGTACCCATTAGACTTGCAACAGATTCTACTGTAATTGTATTATTACCATCATTTCCGAATAATATAACCTCATCGCCTATTTTTATATCGTCAATATCCGTTACGTCCGCCATACATTGGTCCATACATATATTACCTATAATATTTGCGTATTTTCCGTTAATCAAAACTTTTGCTTTGTTCGATAAAAGCCGCGAATATCCGTCGGCATATCCAATGGCGATTGTGGCAATCCGCGTGCCTTTTTTTGCCGTAAATTTTCCGCCGTAGCTTACGGGTGTATCGGCATTTACACGTTTTAAATTTGTTACAACCGATTTAAGCGTCATTGCCGGTTTAAGCCCAAGATTTTCTATAGATACATCATCCGACGGTGCAAGACCGTATGTTATTATTCCGCTTCTTACCATATCAAGGTGATATTCGGGGTACTCTATTATTCCCGCCGAATTGCAAATGTGTTTGGTGGGTATATGTATACCGCGACTTTCAAGTCTGTTTGTTATTTCGGTAAAGCGTTTAAATTGTATATCGGTGTACTCGCGCTGCATTTCGTCAGCTTTAGCAAAATGCGAAAAAATACCGTCTATTTTAATGTTTGGCAGTTTTGCAATTTTTTCTATACTGTCGCATATTTTTTCATAATCGGCATTGCCCGAACATACATACCCCAACCGCGACATACCGGTATCAAGCTTTATGTGAATTTTGGATGTTTTGCCAAGCTTTACCGCTGTATCGGAAATTGTTTTTGCAAAGTTGTTTCCAAATACTACGGGCATTATATCGTTTTGTATTATTCTTTCCAAGTCATCGCGGAATATAACCCCTAAAATCAGTACGGGTGCGGTAAAACCGCTTTTTCTTAATTGTATTGCTTCATCGGTTGTTGCAACCGCAAATGCGTCGGCTCCGTTTTGCTGAAGAACGTTTGTCACTTCAAAAAACCCGCGACCGTATGCGTCGGCTTTAACAACCGCCATAATTTTTGTTTCGGGTTTTGTTAATTTTTTAATTTGTTTTATATTGTTTGCAACAGCGTCCAAATTAATTTCTGCCCAAGCTCTCATTTTTATTACCTCTTTTGTTATTTTATAAATTCAAATGTTTTAAATACCGTTTCAAGTTTTACTTCGTCGTTTTCGTCCGTAACTTGCATTTTAACAGGTAAAACGGTTTTATTGTCTATCCACAGTTTCATAATACTGCCGTACTTTGACGGTGTTATAAGCGAACATTTTAAAAGCGTTGTGCCGGAGTTGATTGTACCTGCTGTTTTTTGAATACTGTTTTCACTTTCATAGTAGCTTTTAAAAAATGTGTTTATAACAATAAGCATATCTTCATCTTTAAGCGGAACTTCCATTACCGATGTGCCGCTTGTTATTTTTGCATTATTGTTTTTTTCGTTTATTGTCACTTCCATATTGTCATATGTCAGCAAAAAGCTTTCGTCATACGCGTTGTAATTGCAAATAAAATCGTATTTGGAAGTGTTTTTGTTTGAGTGAACCGTAAGTTCGCATTTTGCTTTATAGCTGTTCATTGAATAAAATTTATCGTGAATTTTTTGGTGTATGTCTTTGCCCGATGAGCACCCGGCAGAGGTTATCATAAGTACAAATGCGCATATAACATATAAAGCGCGTTTGCATTTAAACATCTAACCACTCCTTATATTTTTATTGCGAATATTTTATTGCATACGGTAAAAAATTGCAAATGTCGGTTGGAGTAAGACCGTATTCGCCTATCAGGCAAGATGCCATATCTGCCGACAGCGAGTGAATAAACACGCCCGCAAGCGCCGCTTTTTCGGCATTTTTAAATTGTGCGGCAAATGACGCAACACAGCCCGACAATACATCTCCGCTGCCACCCGTTGCCATACCGGGATTGCCTAAAATATTGGAATAAACCTTACCTTTATGTGCCACAACCGTGCGGTGCGATTTTAATATTACCGTAACATCATATTTTTGCGCAAATTTGCTTGCATACTTTTCCGTATCGCTTAAAATTTCATTGGCGGTTAAACCTGTAAGCCGTGCAAATTCGCCTATATGCGGTGTTATAATTATCGGCATTTTATGCCCCGACAGTATATTTATATTCTTTGAAAGTGCATTTATTCCGTCTGCGTCTATAATTATGGGAGCGCACATATTTTTAACCGCATATTCAAGAATTTTTTGTGTATCTTTTGTCACGCCCATTCCGGGACCTATTAAAAGTGCCGAACAGTTTTGGCATTTTTCAAATATTTTTTCAATATCGTCTAAATTCAAAATCCCGTTGGTGTCGCGGCAGGGGAGCGTCATAACTTCGGGCAGTGCCGTTTCAAAAATATTATTTAAACTTTCGCAGCATACAAGGGTTATTAGCCCCGCACCGCATTTAAGGCTTGCTTTGGACGAAAGAAGTGCCGCACCTGTAAGACCTTTTGAACCTGCAATAATTACAAGCCGTCCCGCGTCACCTTTATGCATATTTTCGGCACGTTTTGTTATAACACTTTTTATTTTAAGCGGTGTAATTATTTCGCATTGTATATTATAATTGCCGTCAAATTTTTTTATGCACTCATTGTATGCACGTTCGTTTTGCGATATGGTATGCCCTGTGGCAATTACTGACGCAACGGCATATTCCTTTTCGTGTGAAATTGAAAGTTCAAAGTTTTCATATCCCATTTTTTTTATAATTTCCCTTAATGTTTCACCAAACTCAAAATACGGTTTACCCAAACTGTTGTGCCTAACCGATATATCGGTTAAGTTAAATTCACGTATTCCCGTACCCAAAGCCTTTGAAAATGCCTCTTTTGCGGCAAATGAGGCGGCGGCACTTTGTACGGGATTTTTTTTACTATTAAAAAAAGTTATTTCACTCGGTGAAAATAACTTTTTCATTAATTTGCTGTTTGTTACGATTTTTTCAAATCGGGATATTTTAACAATATCAATTCCGTTCAATAAAATCATTCCCTTATTTTTCTATTATTTTTCTCGGTGCAAATGGCTTAAATGCTTCAAGCATTTTGGGGGTTGGATTAAAAATGATTTTTACTCTTTCGCCTTTTATACTGCATATTGTGTAGTATGGATTGTCGTTTGCATCTTTTGTTGATGCGTCTATAACGCGCGCAAATGTTCCGTTTTCTTCGGCGCTGTAGTTTGTGCAGCCAACGGGCGCCATTATTTCAATATCTTTAATTTTAAAAGATACGGCCTTTTTTCTTCTGCGTTTATTCATAATTTTATCAATATCAACATCGCCGTTTGTAACACAATATTCGTATTCTATATTAAATGAAGTTACGACAAACCACGCTCCGTAACAAAAACCGGCGTCTATTAACAACACAATACTTCCAAATGCTGTGCTTAACAACGGTATTGAAAGCACAATCAATATCATAGCAACAAACACAATTGCCATACTTATAAGAAATTGTGGCAAAGTCTTTTTTTGCTTTATTATATTTTCAATAAAAATATCCATATTTAAATTCCTTTCATATCATTGGTAAACTTGTTACTACAATTATATAATGCATTGGTGCAAAAGTCAACCCAAAATTGCAAAATTACTAATTAAACCCCGGAATTTTTGAAAAAAACTCCGCACTTGACAGTCCGCTTATTCTGTTGCAGCGTTTAAGCATAAAAAGTGATTTTGGGTTTTGCGTTATATAGTTCATCCCCTCCGTACACGAAAAACTCATTACATATCCCAATTTTGTAATAACCTCGTATGCCTCCTTTGACGTACTGCCGAAAGGATATGTCATAGCAACGGGTTTTCGCCCCGTATGCTGTTGTATAAGTTCATCGGCGTGCGACAGGTCGGCATATAATAATTTTTGGTATTGGTCGATGCTTTCGTTTTTGTTTTTTGAACAACCGCGTCTGCCCTGCAATGAGTGCATATTGTACGTATGATTTTCAAAAAATACCAATCCCGATTGTGCCATTTCATTTATTGTATTCCAACTTAAATTGGCATATGACGGATTTAAATCCGGCGTTTGCGTATAAATATCGCTTACCTTTGCAATCGGCGATATAATTGCTTTTATTTTATATTTGCAAATAATGGGGTATGCATATAAATAATTGTTGTAAAATCCGTCGTCAATTGTAATCATCGCAGGTTTTTTCGGCAGTGTTCCGTCGGCATACATATAATTTTTTAAATCGTCGGTGCTTATAAATGTATAACCGTTATCAAGCAAATACTTTATATCATTTTCAAACTGACTTGCAAGTACAACATATTCGCTGCATTTTGACGGTGTTTCGGTAAAACCGTGATACATAATTACAGGCAGTTTTGTTCCCTGAAATTCGTCATCGCCCGTTACGCTGCCAATTACGCATCGGTCCATTACAACTCCGAGCGTTGCTCCCATAATTGCAAAAAATACCGTAAGCGCCGCAATTGCATATTTAATGCGTATCACCTTTACGTATCCGTTTTTATTATGTCTTTTGCCGAGCAGTTTTAACAAAAACATTAGTTAGTCACCTCATATTCGCCTGTTTGGGTGTTTTTTATTACCTTTGAGCTGTTTTGCTTTAAAAGCTCAACTATGTTATATACATCTATCCATATTTCGCCGTTGCCGTCTTTTTGGCTTTCGTCAAATATTATTTGCATTCCAAAGTGAAGATGCGGAATATTAATGTTATTAACATTTTCCTTTGTGCTGTAGCCCGTCATACCCAAATAACCTATTACTTGCCCTGCATTTACCGTATCGCCTTCTTTTAAAGTTTTAACATACGGGTGACCTTTGCGCAGGTGCGCATAATAGTAATATCTCTTTTTATCAAAACTCCGTATACCTATGCGCCAGCCTCCGTATCTGTTCCAGCCGAGAGCCTCAACCGTTCCGTCCTCAACCGCAATTATGGGTGTGCCTATACTGCCCAAAATATCATTTCCCAAATGTTTACGCTTAAATCCATAACTTCGGCTTGCGCCAAAATCTTTATAATGGTTCCAATCAAATCCGTATGCAATGGGGGAGTACACATTTAAGCCGTAACCGCCATCTTTACGGTCATTCAAAAAATTACCTATTACCGCACCGTATGCCTGCCTGTAATAATCAAAATATTTTGATGTGCATATATCTTCAATGCTTTCGCCGTTTTTTATGCGCAGCATAAATGCATCAACATCTTTTTTTGAATACCGCGAAAAATCGTTTCCGTATTTTGAGGCAAGATATGCCAAAATGTCAACCTGACTTACGGGGTATTCGTCGGTATTGGTTTGAATATCGCATTGCATACTGTCGTACAGCGCCTCATAGCTTGCATTAAATTCAAGCCATTTTATAAATTTTTTGTCCGAGCTTGTATTTGCCGCCGTACTTATGCTTTCGTGTCCGCGACAATATATTGCAATGAGTATTGCAAACAGACCTGCCGATAGTGCAATTATTATTTTTTTAACAGCTTTTTTATTTAATGTTACAGTAACAAACATATATGTA
>USKN01000010.1 GCA_900555295.1 uncultured Eubacteriales bacterium | reverse complement strand
AATTTGGAGGTTTTTAATTATGCCAAGGTACAAATTAAGTCCCGAAGAGCGGGCAAATATATTCTTGCCGGAGAAGATTTTAACCCTAACGCAAAAGGCGAAAGCGTAATAAGCTATGCGGATTATGCAATTGCTATGGTTGATGAAACAGAAAAAGGAAAGCACATTGCACAGCGTATAAGTGTTGTAAAAGAGTAATATTTGATTATAAGGCAATCCGTGAGGGTTGTTTTTTTGATGGCCTTATGTGTAAAAAACGCTTAAATCAATGGTAATATATCATTTGCCAAAAAAGAAAATTATTGAGATTTGCCTAAATAAAAACCTTGAAATTTTTATAGCAATCGGTTATAATATAATTACATGTATTGGAAATTTTTAAAGTAAAAAAACGGTTGATAAGTAATATTCTTTTAAACTGTTTTACTAAAAATTATGGGGTGAACTATATGATTAAAAAAATAGCGATAATTATTACGTGTATTGTAATTATTACGTCTTTTACCGTTGTACAGGCAAACGATGGAGACGTTGCTGCTCCAAGAGGCTTTGCGGTTGCGTTTAACGGAGAGGTTATGGATAATTGTACTTCGGTTGTTTATAATAAATTACACTATGTTCCTTTGAGAACGGTTTTTGAAAAAATGGGTGCGTCGGTATTTTACAGGGAACGCGACCGTCAAATTATAGTCCTGTCGCGTGACGGCGATATAATCCGCCACATTATGGGATATAATACAATTACCGTAAACGGTGAACAAAAAACATTTGATTATCCGTCAATTTTGGAAAATAATATGTCATACATACCTATAGATATGGTTGCGGCGGCTTTTTGCCCCGACGGAATTTTGTACGATAATCAAATTTTAAATATACAAAAACATTTATTTAACACAGATTATCACAATGCAATTAAAGATGTATTAAACTTATGCAGAAACAGTAACTTTTATCCCGAAAGATTTCAGCGGTACATAAATTATCACGTTAAAAATCCTGCATACAGTGTAGATAATGTTATATTCAGAGTAAATTTGGGAGTGGATTATCCGTTTTATGAAAATATGACTACCATTGAACAGCCTTACGAGCTTATGGTTTTGGTAAACAAGTATAATAAACTTCCGTCGGGTTTTAAACAGTACAATCTTGTTAAAATGAACAGCAAATATACTGTTAACGACGGAAAGCAGTATTTGCTTGCCGGGGTTGCTTACGATAAATATGTGCAGATGGCAGATGCCGCGGCAAAAGACGGCCTTTCAATGAGGGTTATTTCGGCATACAGAACAGAAGATTATCAAAGAATGTTGTACAACAATAAAGTAAGAACATCGGGCAAAACATATGCCGATAATTATTCTGCACGCCCGGGACACTCCGAGCATCAAACAGGTTTGGCGGTTGATATAAGCTCCACAAGAGTTTCGTTTGAATATTCAAATGAGTTTAAATGGCTGCAAAAACACGCACACGAATACGGTTTTATTTTAAGATACCAAAAAGGCAAAGAATGGATTACAGGGTATTCGTACGAGCCTTGGCATTACCGTTACGTAGGTACCGATGCCGCAAAAACAATATATGCGGAGGGAATAACCTATGAGGAGTATTATGCAAAATATATATCTGTAAACGAATTCAGATAAAAAATAAAGACCTGCGGCAATTCGATTAAAAGACGTTTTGCCGCAGGTTTGTTTAATTTGTATTTTGTGCAATCTATCAAATCTATCATTTTGCGCAAAGTCTTTACGAAACATACAAAATGGTATATAAGCTCCGCCCGTCAAATCCGACAAGCTGAAAGATTGTGAAAAACGTTCGATGCGGGGCAATGCTTATTTAGACTTACGCTTTTAAATGTTTTGATGTAATTTTGTTTGCCGCCGCGCAAAGCAAAACGGTAATTATCATATCCGGCAATGTATTGCCTACAATAATATCCACTTTCATAAGCAAGCGATAAACAATAAATCCAACCAACCATATTGCAAGGTTTTGAATGTTGAAAGAGCGGTTTTCGGTATGCGTTTTTAAAATAAAGAAATCCGCAATTTGAATTGCAATCATTGGTGCAAACACAGAACCGATAAAGTAGAGAAAATCGGTAATATCATAAAGCGGAAGAAAAATTGCACCAAGTGTGCCGATAACCGTTACCGCAAGCGCAATTGATTTGCTGTTTATTTTTTTTGAAAGCGATTCACCGGAAACACCCGCAGAGTAGGCATCAAGAAATGTTGTGGTAACTGTTGAGAATACAACAATCAAAAGTCCCGCAATACCAAGCCCCGCCTTTACCATAATTTGAGCAATATCCGATTCCTCGGTAAAAATTGCGGCACCCATACCTATAACATACATCCAACAGCTTACAAGACCGTATGTAACAGCGCTGACCGCAGTTGCTTTAAACGGTTTTTTTGCTTCACGGGTATAATCGCTGATAAGAGGAAGCCAAGAAAGAGGCATAGCTACCGATAGTTCAACCGCCGCGCCAAATGTCATACCCTCGCCGCTTATATTTAAAGCGTTGCCCTTACCGAAAATCACAAAACTAAGTGCAATTGTTAATGCAAAAAGTGCAGCCATCGCAATTGTATTTACTTTGCCGAGATTTTTAATGCCTATTAAAATCCAAAGAATAATCAATATACCGATTATAACACACCATAACCATGTGCCGATGTTAAAAATTCCGTTTGCGGCAAGCGCTCCGTCAAAAATCATAATGGCTGTCCAGCCTGCAAGCTGAATAATGTTTAAAATTGAAAAGAGCAAAGCTCCTTTGTTTCCAAAGCTCATTTTTGCGTTTTCCATAGCGCTTTTGCGCACTTTTCCGCCAATCAGACCGGCAAGAAAAAGCATAATGCATCCAATTATGTGACCGATTAAAACAGCAGGAAGGCCTTTTGAAAAACCAAGCGGTGCAAAATAAGTACCTGTCATAATTTCGGCAATGGAAACTGCCGCGCCGAACCAAATTAAGCCGTTTTCAAAAACAGATGTGCGTTTTTCTTCCATTTTATTTGTCCTCCTTTGCGTATTTACCGTCAAGATTAAATGAATGATTCATCGGGCCTGAGCCTTTTCCTAAATCAAGCATTGCCGCCAAAGCATCGGATATATAGTCTTTTGCTCTGTGCACGGATTCGGCAAGGGTAAATCCTTTGGCAAGATTTGATGCAATGGCACTCGACAAGGTACATCCCGTTCCGTGAGTGTTGGGATTATTTATGCGTTTTCCTTTAAACCAAACCGCCTCGCCGTTTGCATAAAGCAAATCATTGGCATCGTTAATGCTGTGGCCGCCTTTTAGTAACACCGCGCATTTGTAGTTGTTCCAAATTACTTTTGCCGCTTCAACCATATCATCTTCGGATTTAACGGTAAGCCCCGAAAGAACTTGCGCCTCGGAAATGTTTGGGGTTACAACTGCAGCAAGCGGCAGTAACTCTGCTTCAAGGGTTTTCACCGCATCAGTTTTCATAAGTGCCGATCCGGAGGTTGCCACCATTACCGGGTCAACCACAATATTTTTTGCATCGTAGTATCTCAACCTGTCTGCAATTACCTCAATCAGTTCACAAGACGATACCATACCGATTTTTACGGCATTGGGACAGATGTCCTCAAATACCGCGTCAATTTGTTGCTTCAAAAAATCGGGTGTCGATTCTTGAATTGCTCTCACGCCGGTTGTGTTTTGTGCGGTAAGTGCCGTAATTGCGCTCATAGCATAAACACCGTTCATAGTCATTGTTTTAATATCTGCTTGAATACCGGCGCCTCCGCTGCAGTCACTTCCTGCAATGGTTAATGCTGTTTTCATTTTCATAATTTTACTCCTTTCGTTTTTCAGCATTTTTTATATAGCGGCATAAGGTGGTGCCCCCAATCTGCCGCTTGAAGCTTTCGGTTCTAACCGAAGCAAACTTCCAAAATTCTTCTGTATGTTTATAATCCGCAATATAGCAATCCGATAAATTGCGTACCTCATTTTGACGGCTTTCGCTGTTATCGAAAACCGCAATTACCGTAAACCCGTCGGATTTGGCAGTTTTAATGGCATAAACGGCATCTTCAAAAACAACGGCCGAACTACGGTCAGCGCCGAAGTATTCCATTGCTTTTTGATAAATAACAGGCTTGTCCTTACCGTATCCGACTTCACTGCAAGTAAATATTGCTTTAAAATATTGTGCCATATTGCATCTGGCAAGAGCGGCATCTATCAGATAGCGGTCGGTCGCTGTAGCGATACACATTGTAATATCGGTATTTTTCATCTGTTTAAGAAAATCAACAGCACCGGGTTTCGGTAAAACCTCGTGAATATAAAAATGTTCGATAGTCTTATTTATGCCCGTAATAATTTCTTTGACAGACAAAGACAGGTTATACTCTTGCTTAAAATAGCAGGCAGATTGAAAAAGGCTCAATGCTCTGATATCTTCACGCATAGACGGTTTTGGCTTTTTACCGAGGGAACGCAGATAGATTTCGCCGACGCTGTCCCAAATGAACATAGAATCAAAAAGCGTTCCGTCAAAGTCAAAAATTGCACACTTTATGTTCATATGCTCACCGTTTCTTCCGACAGCTTGCGAAGCAGGCGGCATTCGCTTTCAATGTCATCGGCCGAAAAAACGGCACTTACCAAAGCAACACCATCCACACCGGTACCCGCAAGTTGAGATATATTGGATTTATTTATACCGCCTATGGCAACAACAGGAATATCAACGGCGGCGCAAATGTCGCAAAGAGTTTCTTTAGAAATGACATTTGCATCTGTTTTTGTGGAAGTGGAGAACATAGCTCCCACACCAAGACAGTCAGCACCGCATTTAACAGCCTCCAAAGCCTCTTTTACAGAGTGTACGGAAACACCTATCATCATATCGCCGCCGACTTTTTGGCGAACTTGTGCGGCTTCCATATCGTCCTGCCCAACGTGAATACCGTCGGCACGGCACTTAATGGCAATATCTACATTGTCATTAATAAAAAACGGGACTTTGTACTGTTTACACAGTGCGGAAATTTTAATAGCCTCACTTAAAAATTCTTCATCGTCAAGCTCCTTTTCACGGAGCTGAACACAGGTTACACCGCCTTTGAGTGCAAATTCAACCTGTTCGTATAAACTTTGTTTGCCTACCCACGCTCTGTCGGTTACAGCATAGAGCAACATTGTTTTTTTATCGCACTTCATATTTTGCTCCTTTCTCAAGCATTTTAGGGGTCATATTATAAATTGCGTCAATTATGTAATTTCTGTAGGTGGAGTTACCGTCTTTTTCGGTAAGTCTGCTGTAAGCCGTTTCACCGGCATAACCCATAGCGGAAACAGCCGCTGCCGCGGCTTCCAAAGTATGGTTGGGATTGGCTGCCGCAAAAGCCGCTGTCATAGCTGACAGCTGACAGCCTGTTCCTGTAACGGACGACATCATAGGATGTCCGTTTCGGATACAGTATGACTTTTCGCTGTCGGATACAATGTCGACAGCGCCTGTAATAGAGATAACGGCTCCGTATTTTTTTGCCAAAGTTTTTGCAAAAGAAATTACATTATCAAGGTTTTCTTCCGTTACCTTGTCTGCTGCGTCGGCGTCTACACCCTTTGTTGTACCGTCTTCAAAAGCCAAGGTTTTAATTTCGGAAATATTGCCGCGGATAACAGAAAATTTTATTTCTTTAAGGAGCCGCACAGCCGTTTCGGTTCGAAGTTTTGACGCTCCCGCTCCCACGGGGTCCAATACAACCGGGTGGTTAAGCTCATTGGCTCGCCTGCCCGCAATAAGCATAGAGTCAATTGTGCGGCTGTTGAGTGTACCTATATTAATATTCAAACCCGAACAAATCGCGGTTATTTCCGCAACTTCTTCCTTATCGTCTGCCATAATCGGGGACGCACCGCAGGCAATAACAATGTTTGCACAGTCGTTGGCTGTAACATAGTTTGTAATGTTATGAATAAGCGGACATTTTTTTCGTACATTTTCAAGCATATCACAAAACATTTTTCTTTCTCCTTATCGGTTAAGTGATTTTTGCATAGTGTGCAAAATGCCGGATTTTTTTAAACTGTAAATCAAAACGGCGGATATAACCGCACCGCCGGCGGTAGAAATTAAAAAAGGTATAATATAAGCGTAAAAGGCAATTTTCGCCGCGCTTTGCCCCATAAATAAAATTGCAATAGGATAAGCGCACAAACCGCCAAGAATGGCAGTGCCAAATACTTCGCCTATTAAAGTTGCCAAAATATTTTTTGTTTTGGCATAAACTGTTGAGCACAGCAATGCGCCGAACATACTGCCCGGGAATGCCATAAGACTGCCCAAACCAAGCAGATTGCGAATTAAAGATGCCGCAAAAGCCGCACTTACTCCGTAAGCGGGGCCAAGTAATACAGCGCATAAAATATTAACCATATGTTGAACGGGAGAGCATTTACTCCCAAAAACAGGGAATGAAAAAAGACTTCCTGCAACAGCAACGGCGCAAAATACCCCTGCAATTGCCAATTTTTTTGTGTTTGTTTTGTTCATATTCAATTTCTCCTTTAAAGTCTGGAAACGTCAGTTATCAGCGGCGCTTCCGTAAATGTATGCAATAAATGTAAACTGCATAGAAGTTCGGTCGATGCTCAATGGCATCCTCTCACGCCGGAACACGGCTTCCCATCGCTGATATACAAGATTAAGGGCGCTCCCCCTCAATCCGCCATATAGATGGAACTTGTTTCCTCCTTTCTTAAAAGACAAATAAAAACAGGAGAATACCTTTTGAGGGTATCCTCCTGTAAAAGAGCAACAGCGTTTCCTACGGCGGCATTATCCACATCAGGTATAAGGGTCGAAGGTGATACCTTCCTCTCAGCCTGTAAACACAAGCTCCCCTGTATTTATTTTATTATATATCATTATAAACCTTTTTTTATAAAAATACAATAGGTAATTTATAAAAAATACAAAAAAGTTGAAATTTAGGGTATAATATAATAAAAAAAGTGAGAGGAAGTTTGCAATGAAAACTATTACCGATGAAGTTATAAAAAGATTTGAACTTTATTTGTACGAAGAAGAAAAAAGCGGCAGCACGATAGAAAAATATATGCGCGATATTCGATTTTTCCGTGAGTGGTTAAAGGAGCGGAGCATTGATAAATCGACTGTTATCGAGTACAAAAAAGAGCTATGCAAAAGGTATGCGGTAAAAAGCGTAAATTCAACGTTATCTTCCATAAACGCATTTTTTGTATTTATGGGGCGGTACGATTTAAAAGTAAAAACGCTGAAAATTCAACGGCGTATATTTGCGGATAAATCAAAGGAATTGTCAAAGGCGGAATATGAACGGCTTTTGTTTGCCGCAAGAGATAAGAAAAATGAACGGTTATATTATTTAATGCAGACGGTGGCAAGCACGGGGGTTAGAGTATCCGAAATAAAATATGTAACTTGTGAGGCTTGCTGATATTATGGGACATTCAAGTATAGAAACCACCCGTATTTATACAATGGAAAAAGAGTATTCCGCTTATAGGGAAAAAATATAGGCAAGAGTAGGCAAGAAAGAGACAAATTCATAAAGAAAATTAACAAACACTCTGTGTATCGGGCGAAATCGGACGAAATCGGGCAAAATCGATTTGATTTGCGGTTTCGTCCGATATACGTTATTTTGTACTTTTTTTACAACGTAAAATGCGTTTTATTGTACAATACAATGCTTGACTTTTTTAAAAAAAAGGTTTAAAATATAAGAGTATATGTATATGTGAAAGATGAGGTGCGTAATGAAAAAAAATTCACATAAAATTTTAATTGTTATTGCGGTAATTGCAGTAGTATTATGCGCATTGTGCGTATGGCAAAGAGAAAATATTTCCGCTGTTATAGAGAGTTTTACAATGAGTGAGGAAGATATTAAACAGCGTTCGCAATCCGACGCTCAAAATGTAACAAAATACCTTGAAAACAATAACCTTGCTCCAATAAGAGATTTAACCGAGGCGGAGCAAAAAGCGCTTGTTGAAAACCGAATAACCGATATGCAGGCAATTCTTATTATGAAAGGAGAAACAACGCTTGAAAATGCCGAAAAAAACTTCGCGGCGCAGACAGACGCGCAGAGCGGCTCGTCGGACGGCAAAACTACAGGCTCGGCTTCAGACGGTAACAATTCGGCGCAGAGTAAACCGTCAAATCAACCGTCGGACAGTGGCAGCGGTTTAAACCAAAACAATTCAAATGCTGATTACGATACGCAAATATCCGACCTTGTGGCGCAGGTGTATGTTATAAAGGCAAAGTTTACATCAAGTTTAAGAGGTTTGGAGCAAACAGTGTGCAACGAATTTTACAGCTTGCCAAAATCGGAATGGAACAATGAAAATAAAAACAGAATTATAAAAAAATATACGCAGTCGGCGCTTGATATGCAAGCTGATTGCGACGCACAGGTAAACGACATTTTAACCCGTCTTAAACCGCTTTTAAGTGCGGCAGGCAAAGACGAAAGTATTATAAATACAATAAAAACAAGTTACGAAAACGAAAAAAAATCAACAAAATCAATGTACATTAAAAAGTATTTGGATTAAAAACGGGAGGGGTAAACAGTATGAAACACAATTGGTCTAAAAAATTGGTATCGTTTGTAATTACGGCGGCTATGCTTGTTACAATGGTACCGGCGGGATGTGTAAGCGCGGCAACCCCGTCGCAGTTTATTGATTTTCCGGCAGGTACCTGGTCGGAAGAGGCAATGGACGCAGCGGTTAATAACGGATTGCTTTACGGTAAAAGCGCAAACACAATAGAACCGCAAGGCTACCTTACAAGAGCCGAAATGGCGGCAGTAATTAACAGAGCGTTCGGCGCGAAAATTGCGACGAACATATCGTCTTACACAGATGTAAGCCAAAGCGCCTGGTATTATAACGATATGGCGATTGCGGTTAATATGCAAACGTTTGAGGGCGACGGTTTGGGACATCTTTATCCCGAAAATTATATAACACGCGAGGAAGTGTTTTCGGTACTTGCAAGAGCGCTGGTTTACGAAACCGAAGATTTTTCATCGCTCAACAAATTTGCCGATAATGCTCAAATATCACAATGGGCAAAAGCGTATTTAAGCGCACTTGCTCAAAGAGGGTATATTAACGGTGACGAAAAATCAAATGTTAATCCGCAGGCTAACATTACAAGAGAAGAATTTGCACAGCTTATGCATAACATATTTAAAACATACCTTTCACTCCCGAGTGCGTATTCCTATGTAAACAACGACAGCGTTATGATTAATTCGCCGGGTGCAACTTTGGTAAACGTAACGGTTAACGGCGATGTTGTAATAGGCGACGGTGTTGGATTTAATCCGGTAAGCCTTACAAACGTTACAATTAAAGGCAGACTTGTAGCGCGTGCCGGCAGTATTACGCTTACAAATGTTACCGCAGGGGGCGGAGTGGTTGTTAAAAACGTAAACGGTGAAACACATTTTAATAACTATAAAACCGACGAAGTGTTTAAAGGTGTGCAGGAATATACATATACCACATACAAAACGGGTACGGGCAGCTCAACCATTGGCGGCGGCAGCGGAAGCACCGTAAAATACACGTATACGGTAAGATATTATTTGCAAAATCTTGCACAAGACGGATATGACATTCAAGATAAATATACATATAACGGCAAAGCCAATAAAAACAGCAAAATATCGGCTGATATAAAGAATTTTGAGGGCTTTACATATGACGAAACATTGAGCAAAGACTCACAAAATGTTGTGCTCTCTTACAATTCAATGACGCTTGATGTTTATTACACAAGAAACACTTATTATGTTACAAAACCCGACGGTACAAAAATTACTTACTTATACGGTCAAAAGTTCTCCGACAACATAACTCTTGACGATACATATACCGACGGTGACGGCAATACGTTTATTCAAAAATGGTTCTTTACCGACGAAAGCGGCAAGGAAACAGAAATAGATAACGACTCAATTGTTTTGGGTTCGGGTACTCTTTCGGTAAAACACTATGCAACGGTATCGTTTGACTTAAATTATGCAACAACATCGGCAAAATTGCCCGACATTATTGTTGAAAAGGGTAAAACGGCAGGCTCAAAATTCCCGTCCAAACCCGAAAGATACGGCTATACTTTTGTAAAATGGACAACCGCACCAGACGGCGGAAGTGAATTTACAGCCGATACGGCGGTAAACAAAAACATTACGATATATGCGCAGTGGAGCAAAAATGCAGAACCCACAAAAAAATATACGGTAACGTTTAATTATAATTATGCCGGTGCGTCAGAACCGTATGCACAGGTAAAAGACATTGAAAGCGGCAATTCATTGGGAACAAAAATGCCTGCTAACCCTGAACGCGATGGTTATGTGTTTAAAGGCTGGAGAACGGAAAGCGGAGATGTATTTACATCGGCAAGTAAAGTAACGGGCAATATAACCGTTTATGCACAGTGGAACGAACTTAAAAATGTAATATTTAAATATAACTATGAGGGCGCACCCGACGGTGATTATAAAGTTCTTAAAATAGAAAAAGGAACAAAAATCGGCGACTTTGGCGGACACCCTACACGTGACGATGATTTTTCATTTGTTGAGTGGAATACAAAAGCCGACGGAACGGGAGATAAACTTACCGTTGATACGGTAATTAATGACGATTTGATTGTATATGCTATTTGGAAAGACGGCAAAGAATATCATTCGGTAACATTTTATTACGGAATTAAAAAAGACAGCGATATGAAAATCGGAACTGTTGACGGTATTGTTGCGGGTTCAAAAATTCCCGCGGAAGACGTTGACGCATTGTGGAACGCAAGCCCCAATGTAGACCCCACATATATGTATATGGATGGTTATGTTGACGGCTCATTTACAAATAAAATTTACGGTTCGTTTATATATAAAGACGGCGAGGGTAATTGGCTTACATATACAGCCGATACGCAAATCGACAAAAATATGGACATATTCTATTCGTTTAAATATGTAAGAGCGGACGCAACCCCCAACATTACGGGTATAGATATAGGAACGGTAACCGCAAATGTACCGTATAACACAAATATGCGTATAGCAAATACCGTTAAAGACGCGGTATGGCTTTTGAGAACCCCGTTTGAAAACGCAATTACTCAAAAGGACGCCGAAAATAAAATAATAAGAAAAATTGCCGATAAAACAGGTATAATCGATTATGACGGAAATATTCTCATAAAGGATTTTGAGCTTGCAATAAGCCGTGTTATTGACCCCGACGATATTGACAAACAGGCAAAACAGTATGTAAAAGATATTATTGTTGCGGGCGGCGAAGATTTAAAGGACGTATTAAACCTTATAGATACAAAAACGCTTATTAAAACAATAGGTCTTAAAAAACTTATTAACGCAATAGGATATGATGAGGTAAGAGACGCGCTTAAATCTGACGAATGCAGAGATAAACTTATAGAGTACATAAGAGATTTGCTCCAAAATGACGCAAACTTCAGAAACGATTTGCTCAATAACAGTGAGTTTATTGAAAAAATACTTGAAACCGACTCTGCAAAAGATTTGATTTTAAGTGAAATTACAACAAACGATAAGCTGGTTGAAGCTCTTGTAAAAGACGATACGTTGAGAGATAAACTTATTGACCAAATGAGAGATGACGAAAACTTTGTTGCGTCGTTGCTCGATAACGATAAGTTTAAAACAAAAGTACTTGACATTATTAAAGAAAGCGAAAACGCACAGAAGTTTAAAGATATTTTAAACAGCTCGTCTGCCGTTAAGAGTGAAATTATAGATATTATATCAAAAGACGACAGCGTTAAAGCGCTTATAAACAACCCGTCAAACAACTTTAAAACGGATCTTATAAATCAGTTTAAAGAAAGCAGCGAATTTAAAACATTGCTTACCGATACTTCAAGCGAATACAGAAAAGACATTATAGATAAGCTTACATCAAGTAATGAGTTTAAAGATTTGCTTAAAAATAATGCCGATTTAAGAGCAAAACTTATAAATGCGGCAAAGGACAGCGACGATTTTAAAAATATTCTTACAAACAATGAAGATGTACGAAATGAAATAACCGAGCAGGTAAAACAGTCGGACGACTTTAAAGCGTTGCTTAAAGACGACTTAAAAGGCTACCGCACGGATATAATAAGCACAATTAAAAATTCAAGCGAATTTAATGAAAAGCTTACAACGGAAAACACATATCGTACAAGTATACTTGACTTTGTAAAAAAATCAACGTCGTTTAAAGATATTCTCTTAAACAATTCAACAAGCACATTCAGGGGCGAACTCATAGATAAAGTTATAAAATCCGATGAGTTTAAAGCACAGCTCAAACCCGGTGCCGCATACAGAGATGATATTATTACGGCTGTTAAAAGTTCGGATGAATTTAAACAAAAACTTACAACGGATAATGATTACTTAAATGAGATTATTGCCGCAGTTAAGGCTAACCCTGGTTTTGACGGACGTTATGTAAACGATGATGATATTAAAAACTTTATTAAGGATTATATAAATGATTCTTTAACGGATGATGAGCTTTATAATCTTATTGATGAAGAAGTAAACCAAAATATTAACGATACGATTACAAAATATGCAAACGGTGACTCGATAAGCGACGAAATAAGAACGGTTATTGAATCGGAGGCAGAGAAAAATATTTCGGATAATCTTTCAAAATATGCAGATTCAACCCTTGCGGACGGCGAAATTAAAAATGTAATCGACACGAATGTCGATAAAAACATTAAGAGTGTGCTTGAGCAGTACGCACAGAATGCCCCCGGAATGGACACGGGCATTAAAGATGTAATTGATACCAATATCAGCGAAAATATAGGCAATATAATGACAGATTATGCCGACGGTAACAGCATTAATGCCGATATTGAGGAAGTAATCAATACACAGGTAGACAATAACATTAAAGATGTTATTACAAAATATGCAACAGGCGATACAAGTCTTAATACAAATGTTAAAGATGTAATTAATTCTAATGTTGACGTTAAACTTGGTGACATTATAACACGTTATGCAAATGATGACAGCACGCTCAATGCTGATGTTAAGTCGGTTATAGACAGCGAACTCGACAAACGTATCGATACAATACTCAACGATTATGTAAATAATCCGTCAAGCCTTGACGCAGAAATTAAAAACCGTATCGACGAAACAATTAACGATGCGGCAGACAGCGTAATAGACGATTTCTTTAACGGTACGCCATTAAAAGACGAACCTAAAAACATTGTTGAAAAACTTGTTGTAAAAACTGTTGAGGATTATATTGACGGCATAACGGCAACAAAAAATCCCGAACTTAATACGGTAATAGAGAATAACGTAATGAATTATGTTAAAGATTACCTTACGGGCAAGAGTACGCTTGATGACCAACAGGTTAAAGATTTTGTAAGCGATGTTAAAGATAAGTTTATACAGTCGGTAAAAGACGCTGATGTTACGGATATTACAAGCTATGTATTAAGTTACGTACAAAACACGTCAAACAAGACATCTGTAGAAAACTTTGTAAATGCAAATTATGACATAATCAGCGATTATATTAAAGCGCATATAAACGATGCGGATATTACAGATATAATAGACGATTATGTGGTAAAAAATGCTCAAACTCTCGATAAAGATATAATTAACAATTATATTGAATCAAGTTTTGATACATTTGTAACAAATGAGTTTATTGATAAATTTGTAGACGAACACGGCAATGATGATGACGTGTATGACCTTTTGAGCGATTTTGCCGACGCGGATACAATAGTTGAATATGTAGACAAACTCAAACAAAATGACAAAGCAAACAACACCAAAACACTTGAAGAGTTTGCCGATTCGGCGGTAGATATGCTCGATGACCTTTCGTATTACACGGAATTTATACAGTCATTTAAAAACGGCGATAAAACATACCACGTCGACAAAGACAATATACAATTTGTATCGGGTGTGGGCAATGCTATAGAAAACTTTGATTTTGATAAACTTGTTGATATAATGCGCAATAAAGGTTTTGGCAAAATAATCGACCTTATAGGTTTGACCGAATTTGAAAAAATCTTTAACGAATCAAAAACAGAGTATAATGACGGCATTAAACAAATGAAAGCCGAAATTGAGGCCGACCCAACAAAAGAGTTTGATTATAAAGCGTCGCTTTCGGTTCACGTAAATGCTGCCGAAGTTATAAAGAATTTGTTTAACGAAAACAAAAACCGTATTTACAATAAGTTAAGCAATGTCCGGGAAATTAAGTATAACGATAATACATATCTTAAAACGCTTGTTGAAACCGACCCTGTTGCCGAATTTTTAAATTACGATGCGTCAAAAGTAAGCGGCAATATAACAGGTTACAGTATAAAAGGATTTATGGAGTATTACGATATAATGTATCAAAAATTACTTCTTACCGATAAATCGCTTTTGTGGTACGGCGATATAAGCGATCAGGAAATGGCGTCGCTTGAAGATTGGGCACTTGATTACTTTATAAAGAGTGCAAATAAACTTGTTAAAATACTTAACGACTTAAACGATACGGGTACACTCCCGGGCGGATATAATCTTGAGGAGCTTGCGGGTAAAGTTGATAAAGTAAAAGAATTTTACGATAAATATGAGGATCAATATAAATCACTGCTCGAAAAATTTGCCAACAGCAAATTAAACAGAACATATGACGATACATTTATTAACAATCATATAAACATTGACAGAGTATCGGATATATTAACGGGCAAAGACGGTGACGACATATTTAATGTAGATACTCTTTACGATAAAGCGCAGGAAAAAGCCGGCGATAAACTTAACGATTATAAAGTAACACCGCCGACGCACGATGCCGAAACAAGCGAATATATTGACTCTTACGGAAAAACTTACAAAGGCAATTCGGCACAGATTTCAAGATTTATTCAATAATAATTATGATTTTATAAAAAACCAACCTGTACACTGTATGTGTGCAGGTTGGTTTTTATAAATGTATAGATATTAGGCAATGCGTGCCGTGTAAAAACCGAAGAATTTAGCTTTAAAATTTACTCTTTTTCTTTCATAACACTCATATATGCCGGGCGAATAATTTTGTCGGTACATATAAGCTCTTCCAAGCGGTGTGCACTCCAGCCCACAATTCTTGCTATTGCAAAAATTGCCGTGTACATTTCTTTGGGTATTCCGAGCATATCGTATACAAAACCACTGTAAAAATCCACATTGGGGCTTATGGCTTTGTGCGTTCTGCGTTTTTCTTCTATTATGGACGGTGCAAGCTCCTCCACAAGTCCGTATAATGTCATTTCGTCATCTTTATGTTTGTCGGCCGACAGTTTTTTAACATATTCTTTTAAAATGCGTTCGCGCGGGTCGGATACAGTATAAACGGCGTGTCCCATACCGTAAATAAGTCCTTTTCCGTCAAATGCCTCTTTGTTTACTATTTTGTGCAAATAATCGCTTACTTCTTCTCTGCTTGTAATATCATTTACGTGCTGTTTTATATCGTTCATCATTTCCATAACCTTTATGTTGGCTCCGCCGTGTTTTGGTCCTTTAAGCGATGACATAGCCGCCGCCATTGTTGAGTATGCGTCCGAGCCTGATGATGTTACAACACGTGTTGTAAATGTTGAGTTGTTTCCTCCGCCGTGCTCCATATGAAGTATAAGCGCCGTATCGAGAACTTTTGCCTCAATAAAACTGTATTTTTTGTTGGGGCGTAACATCATAAGTAAATTTTCAGCTGCCGAAAGCGACGGGTCGGGGCGATGTATATACATACTGTCATCATTTATATAATGGTTGTATGCGTGATATGCATATACCGCAAGCGACGGAAACAGCGATATAAGCTTAATGCATTGCTTTATGGTATTTGCAACATCATTTTTGCCCGTTGATGTATCATATGCCGCAAGCGCAAGAATACTGCGCGACATACTGTTCATTATATCGCCCGTAGGCGCTTTCATTATAACATCACGCGTAAAGCTGGAGGGCAGTATACGGCAGTCGCCTATTATGCTTTTAAATTCCGCCTCCTGCTCACTTGAGGGTAATTCGCCAAACAGCAAAAGATAAGTCATTCGTTCAAATCCCAACTCGTCTTTGCCAATGTATTTTGATAAAAGCGTGTTTACATTGTACCCTCTGTACCACAATTCACCGTCGCAGGGTTGGGGCTTTCCGTCCGCTCCGTCGGCAAAAGATTTTACCTCCGATATACGTGTAAGTCCTGTTAATACGCCTTTGCCGTTTTCATCGCGCAGTCCCGTAAATACGCCGTATTCACGAAAAAGTTTGTCGCTTATTTTATCGTTTTGTACACAGCTTATGCTTTTTGCGTCTGCATATATATCAAGTCTGTTTTCAGCCATTTTTGTCACCTCTTTTTTTAATTTCTTTTGTCATCAAGTCGGTCAGCTCGCTTGTGGCGGTGAGCCATTCAACAAAATTGTCGCGTCCGAATTTTTCTATAACCGTTTCGTAAAATTCTTTAAGCTTTTGCTGTTGCTTTGCGGCAATATTGGTTCCGCGTTCCGTTATTTGCAGGTATGTTCCGTCCTCACCGTCACCATCGTGCGTCCAGGTTACAAGGCCTTTTGCGGTAAGCGACTTTGCAAGCTTGGTAACGGTTGCAAGTGGTATGTTAAGTTCGGCCGCAATATCTGTAAGATATACTTTTTTTTCGCCGTGTTTTTTGCTCATTACCCATACTGCCGTGTAGTCTATTGCACTCATTTCGGCAAAAAACCTACCTATGTTTAAATGATTAAATCGATATGATAAAAAAATTGCTTCGTTGGCAATTGATGATATATCTGTTAAATTAAAGTTTTTTCGCATATAGTAATCCCCCTTGCTTGTTATATTATATCAAAATTAAAATTTTTATAATTATTTAATTTGTTTACTTTACTTACTTTACTTACTTTACTTACTTATTTTATCTTTTATACGTTTTATTTGGCTTTTTCATAGGTAATAAACAAAAAAACGGCTTGCAAAACAATAGTAATTTACAGTAAAAAATCCCCTGAAAGAAAAAAGTACATCTAAAAATATATTTATATTTTACCATAATAAAGTAAATTTGTCAAATATAAAAAACAAATGCAGGCGAGGCTTTTTGCGCATTATCAATAAAGAGTATTTTTTGCCGACAAAAAACCCTCACGAAACTTTTTTCTGTGAGGGCTGTTGATATATTAATTTTGTGTGGAATTTTGCTCTACCGAATCTAAAATAACCTGCAGTTTTTCAAGTGCGGCTTTTTTAACTTCTTCATCATCGGAGTTGGCGTCTGCCACAAGCTGCTTAAATTCTTTTTCGGTCACCTGTGTGTTTTCAATAGGCTTGTCCTCAGCGGTGTTTTCGTTTGTATTACCGTTATCGGCTTCCGTGATGTCGGATTTACCGTTTTGGGTATTGCCGTTGTTATCCGTTTGAGTTTGCACCGCGTCTTTGCCCGTGTTTGCCGCCTTATTGGTTTTCTTTTTGCCGCATGCGCTTATTGCGGTAATCATACATACTATTATAGCTGCCAAAATTATTCTTTTTAAAATTAATTTCATTTTAAATCTCTCCTGTGTTAAAATTTAAACGGTAATCATTATTATAGTCCTTTTGGAGCAAAATGTCAATTACTTTTATTTTACATTTTATAAAAATTATATTTCCCGTAATTTTGTTCGTTTAATTCAAGCGGGTCAAATTCAAGTTTTTTAACCGATACGGAGTTTGAAACGGGATTTATGGGATTATCCATAAGTACATACCGTACACAGTCGTAAATGTGATCCTCGTTGTCGGAGTTTATATCCTCAACGTTTGTTGTGTCGTACACAAGGTTGGGAATGGTTCTTATAAAATGACGGCAGGTTTTAAACACATACATCATAGGTACACCGTTTCCGTCAAACGTAAGTCGGTAGTGAAACTGCATTTTACCTGCAAGACGTTCGTGGTCGCCGTAATCAAAAAACACACCTTCTTTTGCAAACATATCCGCAATGCTTTGCCCCGTTTCGGCTTTTGCAATGGCGGGGTCGGCAATTCCGCGTATGCGCCGGCCCTTTAAATTTGGGTGCTGTGACTCTATCTCTTTTATTTTTTGCGCAATTTGCTGCGGTGTGTATCGCACTCCCTCGTTTGCATTTTCGGTACAGCCGTATAATTCGGCAATAATATATACGCGCGCCTCACGGTCAACCGCAAGCCATTCCACCGCAAACGGTTTTGCATATCCAAAGTCAAAACCGCGGTATATTTTCCAATCTTTTGGTATTAAAAAAGGCTCTATTACGTGTGTAAAATGGCGGTCAATATAATGCTCGGGGTCGTTTTTCCATTCGGTAAAAACCTGTCCGCAAAAGCTGTCCCAATCGCCGTAAAGCAACGCACGCTTTTCTTTTTCGGGCAGCATAGAAAGGTTTGCAAGATAGTTTGGGTCATTGGAAAGCAGCTTTTGATTATCAAATACCGTACTCGGCACAAAAATTCTGTTGCGCGTAACCTCAATCACTTTTCCGTCGGGCGATGTAACATTCATTGTGCTTTTGATTGGCGTAAGGGGAGGAGCGGCGGTTATAAACCGCTCCTTAACCCAACCGTGTCCTATACCGCCGGGGTTTGTGGTTGAACGTATGTATACTCGTGTTCCGCTGCCCGACGGTCTGTTACGTGAAAACATATAACTGTACTCGTCCCACGTAAAATGCGTAAGCTCGTCAAATGCAATAAAATCGTATCGCTTACCCTGGTAATTAATGCGGTCTTTGGTGTGTTGCATTGCGCCAAAATATATTTTTGCACCGCTCGGAAAAATCCAATAATGCTTGCTGTCGTTGTAGCGTGCCTGCGGATATGCCATCGAGTATATATCGCGGCTCCTGTCGGTAAGCTCCGAAAGTTGCGGATATGTTTTACGTAAAATAAGCGCTCTGTAATGCGGAATGTGTACCTGCCGGAGCGCCTCCGTTAAAAGTGCGTCCGACTTTCCGCCTCCCGCCGCACCGCCGTAAAGGGCTTCGTATTCGCCCCGTGACTGAAATATTGCCTGCTTTTTTTGCGGTTTCCAAATAGTGTTCATAGCTTATCACTCAATGGGAAACACAATATCGGAGAATGTATCGGTACAAAAACGTGTAATTCCCATTTTTGCAAGTTTTCGCATTTGTGACGGACTGTTTACCGTCCAGGCGGATGCTTTTATACCGTTGCTTAAAATGGTGTTTGCACACGTTTGGGTAAGCGAAGCCATAGGCTCCAATGTTAAATCACCCGTAAATGACGTTGCCGATGTGTAAACCCAGCTTTCAGGTTCGTCCGTTTCAAGACACCATATGTAGTCAACATCGTTGCCCATTATACCGTAGCAGGCAGTAAGCGTGTTAATTTCAAACGATTTTATTGTGGCGCGTTTTTTTAATCCGTATTTTTTAAGCATAGTGTATATTTGCGTCATATATGCTGTTCCCGTATCGTTATTCCAATTGTCGGTAAGCCTTAATATTGGGTGCATACCGCTTGCGGCGGCAAATTGCAGCACAGTTTCAAGCTTTGGTATTTTTGTGCCCGTGTATGCGGTGTTAAACCATGAACCGAAATCGTACTGCATAAGCTGCTGATATGTAAGCGTTGATATACTGCCCGTTCCGTTTGATGTGGCGTCTATTGTGCTGTCGTGGAGTGCCACAAGTACTCCGTCGCTTGTAGGCTGAATGTTTGTAACAAACGAGGTAAAGCCCGCACGTTTTGCCATTTCAAAACCTATCATAGTGTTGCGCGGTGCGGCGTTGCATAAACCTAAATGCGCATCGTATATTATACCGCTTGCGTTTCCGCGGCGCGGCATACAGTCGAGTACCGACAGTGCAAAATCGTTAAATATAACAGATGTTGTACCCTTTGTTACAATTTTAAATTTTGCCGATTGCGTTCCTTTTGGCGCAATCCAGCCGTAACGGTGATATCCGTATGTGCTTTCGCCCAAAACGTCACCGCTGTATGATGTACCTATTTTATCACCGTTTTTGTCGTAAAACTCAACGGTAACATATCCGCCCAATGTGTCCGAACATTCGGCGGTGCTTGTTTTACCGCAAAATTCGCACAGTACCGTTTTAAAAGGTTCGCAGTTAAATGTTTCGTTAATATGTTCGCATGTTGCCGACGCGGTAAATGTAACCGATTTTACACCGTCGGTATTGTCGGCAATCGATGATGTACTCACATTTTCGCATAACGCAATAAGCTCCGAAAAACTTATACTGCGTTTTTGCATATTTATTTTTTCGCCGAGCGCCGTAATATCGGCACGTATGGCAGGGTGGGCCGCCGTTGAATTGTTGTGTGTGTTTACAATTTCGTTTGCGCTTGTTTTGGACGTTTGCTCATATACAAATTTAAAATCGCAGCCAAGTCCTCCGTCGCTCGAAAATTTAACGGTGTTGTTGCCTGTATTGAGCATAACCGAATTGAGCATAGAAATTGTAGACTCCGAAATATCATACACGTTTGCTTTTTGTGCCGCGCCTAAAATTGTAAGAGGATGTTCGGTAAGATATGTGTTAAGCGCATTTAAGTCGGCAACATTGGCAAGCTTTAGCCATACATACATTGTGCCGTCTGTAGTGGCAACACCCACACAATTATAACTGTAGCCTTGAGTGTTGCTGCCGTCGGCAATCGTTACCGATGTATCGTTTGTATCTATGGCTATACACGTTGACTGATACAGCTTGCCGTATGTGTAAATTTGGTCGTCCTCCGATGTGGTTGTGTATCGGTAGCAATAGTATTTTGTACCGTCGTCTGCCGTTGTTTCGGTACTTGTGCCGAGTTTTGTCCAGCCCGTTTTACTGTTAAATGTTTTTTTTACGGTATTTTTGTAATATTTTAATGCGCCGTTTTCGTCGTATGCCAATTTATCGGTGTACTGCGTCTCAACACGTGAGTAATAAAAACTTCCCAAATAGGGGATAACACTGCCCGAGCTTGTGGACGGTGTAATGCTCGATACATTTTCGCCTATGGTAATTTTTATCGGCATATTGGTTACCTTAATACCGCTTGTAACATCACCGCGCCCTGATATTTCAAGTTTTTTTATTTGCGTTCCGGCGGCATTGGTACATATTGCCGTGTCTGTTCCGCTTACCGATACGTCTTTTACCGTTAAATCTTCGTCAAGCTCGCATAATTCGCCGTTTTTTATAACGTATTTTTTACCGTCATTTTTGTTTATAATGTTGTCAAGTACTTGTTTGTTGGCGTGCGTATGCGACTTTTCCGCCGTTTGCTCCAAAGTAGCCACCGAATCCTGAATGTTGTTCAGGTTATCGGAGGTTATTATGGTTTGCCCTTTTACATAAGTTACTTTATTTAAACTCATTTTGTACCTCCATTTTGCTTTTTGTGTTTTGTTTTCTCCATACCTAACACGATTATATCGTATTTAACTGCCAAATGTCGGTAACAAAATTTAAAAAAATAATTAAATAATTTGAAAAGTCATACTTTTTGGTATAAAATTATATTGAAAAGTCATAAAAATCAGCGCAAAAAGGTATTGAAAAGTCATTTTTTATGTGTTATAATAATCTTACCATACATTGTATTATAATAAAAAGAGGGGTTGTTTTATGCTGTACCGAAAAATAGAAAATGAGATAAATAAGCATTTAACGTCAAATTCACCCAAAATATTATTGGTGGACGGTGCAAGGCAGGTTGGGAAAACATATATAATTCGCTATACGGGTAAAAAGCTTTATAAAAATTTTATAGAAGTAAATATGATTGAAGATTTTTTGGGCAACCGTTTGTTTG
>USKN01000009.1 GCA_900555295.1 uncultured Eubacteriales bacterium | reverse complement strand
ATGTGTGGCTGGATGGCAACAAAATAACAAATTCCGTTCAAGGAACATTAAAAAGCGATAATGGTTATAACAAATTTAAAGGACTTGCATTTTTACAACAAGACGGAAATTTTAAAAAGGGACAATATGACAATATATTTATAACGAATTATTCAAATGATGATTATGTTAAAATTGTGGCAGATTATTTGAGCGGCGACGATACATCTTTGCGTACCGATGTTGCTTTTTCGGAATATCTTGACCGTGCACCCGAAAACGGCGATTTTACCGTTACCGACAGCTACACGGGCGATGTGCTTGACTACGAGGTTGAAAGCGCCGACCAACGTCACGCGGTTTTAAAAATCAATACCGATAAAGCCGCAAAGCTTAACATTGCATTTAACAGTGACAGCAGTTTAAGCGGTACAATATCGGGCGCACTTTCAAAAAAGAGCACAAATGTTTACACAAACACAAAAAAAGACGGAACGGTTATTCCTGTTTTAAACGAAGTAAACGCATACGATTACAACGGCAGCGATGTGGCCTTTGACGGAAGCAAAATTGTGTCTATAGGTACAACAACTGTTAACGTATCATTTTCAACACCCGTAAGTTTGGACGGTGTGCAGGATAAAATATACATTAAAAAAGCAGACAGCGGCGAAAAACTTAACATAAATTACACAATTGCCGACGATAACAAATCGGTTAAAATGGATTTTGCGGAGCTTATGAGCGCCGACAGCGAATACAGGTTTGTAATAGCTGACAGTATATCGTCACAGCAAAATGCAAATGTATTTTTGCCGCACAGTTATGAGTATTTGTTTACAACATCAAACGATGGCGGATTTGGTATATTCGGCGATAAAATAATTGTGGATGAAAGCTCAAACACTGCCGCATTTACCGCAAGCATTATAAAATCCGATGAAAATATTTACAAAGGTACAATTATAATTTGCGGATACAGTGAAGAAGAAATTGACGGCAAAACATACACCAAACTTGAAAAGGCAGATATTAAAAAATACGATATCGAAACAAAAAGTATTACATCTTACGAAACAAACCCCATAGATATTACGGGTGTAAGCAAAATTAAGTGTTTTATAAGCGATATCAATACGCACAAAATTATTTTAATAGCAGAAAAAGAATTGTAAAAATATAAAAAGCAAAAATTAGGCAAGTAAAATATATAATTTTGCTTGCCTAGGCAAGAGGGAGTTGAACACGTATTGCCCGACAACGAATGTTTTCTACAATCTTTCAGCTCTCTCTTGCCTTATTGGCATATATATCACAGGAGGTATACAATGGATTTCAAAAATATTGACAACAAATTCAGACCTATTCCGTTTTGGTCGTGGAACGAAAAGCTTAACACAGATGAAACAAAAAGACAGATAGATATTATGCACGACGCGGGTATCGGCGGATATTTTATGCACGCGCGCGGCGGACTGCAAACCGAGTATATGAGTGATGAATGGTTTGATAATGTAAAGGCGGCCATAGATGAGGGGAAAACACACGGTATGCATACTTGGGCATACGATGAAAACGGATGGCCGAGCGGATTTGGCGGCGGTATTGTAAATTCAAAAGGAGTAAAATTTCAGCAAAAGTATTTGCGCTGTGATGAAAATGCCGACGGTGAAAACACAATATGTCATATAGGAGAGTTAAGATTTTATTATGAAGTAAACCCGTTTTATGTTGATACACTTTCAAAAGACGCGGTTAAATGCTTTATAGACAATATTTATGTACCGTACTATGATAGATTTAAAAACAATTTGGACGGTTTTTTTACCGATGAACCTCAAATATCGAGAAAAGGTATTCCCTGGAGTTTTGATTTTAGAGATACATATATGCAAAAGTACGGCGAAGACCTTTATTTAAAACTTAATGAGCTGTTTTTTGAAACGGGCGATTGGAAAAATACAAGAATAAAGTTTTGGAAAAACGTTACCGAAATGTTCAGTCAAAATTTTATGAAACAAATTTATGATTGGTGCAATGCTCATTCGCTTAAATTTACGGGGCATTTGCTGGCGGAGGAAACACTTTTTAAACAGCTTGAAACAAACGGCGCTTGTATGCCGCACTATGAGTATTTTTCAATACCCGGTATGGATTGGCTTATGCGAAGATTTCCAAACTGCCTTACAATGTATCAGTTAGGTTCGGCGGCACAGCAATTGGGTAAAAAACAAATACTTTCCGAAACATTTGCAATGACGGGACACAATATAGGTCAGGACGAATTAAAAGGACTTTTTGAATGGCAAATGGTACGCGGCGGCGCAACGCTTTTATGCCAGCATCTTGAGGGGTATTCCATACGCGGACAGCGTAAAAGAGATTATCCGCCCGCTATGTATGTTCAGCAGCCCTGGTGGAAATATTGCAAAACATTTAACAACGCAATGAGCCGCATAGGTATGCTTATGAGCGAGGGAAGCGAAAATGTTGATGTGCTTATAATTCATCCGCAAACAACGGCTTGGAGTTATTACAATTCGTTTGAAAGCGGCAGAGAAAAAATTGACGTACTTCACGAAAAACTGATAGATACAATAATGTGCCTTGAAAGAAAACATGTGCGTTTTCATTTGGGCGATGAAATTTTAATTGAACGTCACGGCTCGGCAGGCGGCGGCACATTTACAATAGGCAAAAAGCGGTATACAAAGGTTATCATACTCAACGATACAATTCTTTTGGACAACACAAAAAAACTTATAGATGACTACAAAAAAAGCGGCGGCGTTATTACAACTGCCGATAAAATTAAAGAAAACTCCGTTGTGTCGAGCGAAGATATTACATATGCAAAACGTGAATTTGACGGATTTAGTATGCACTATTTTGTAAATACAAGCAAAAAAGCAATTAATACGCAAATTAACGTATGCGGCAAAAAACTTGACATTGAAACGGGCGATATGCTGCCGCTTTGCAAAGATTATGTATTTCACCCGTACGAAAGTCTTGTGGTTATAGACAGCGGCGAGACAGAATATGCGCCTTTGCCAAAGATACAAAAACCTATTGATTTATCGGGCGGCTGGCACATTGAAAGCTGTACCGAAAATTCATTAACGCTTGATTTTTGCGACTATTATTTTGACGGCGAGCTTATAGAAAAAAACGGATACATACTTAATGTTTCGGAGCGTGCCATAAAACTTGAAAGACCCGTAAAAGTAAAATGCGTATTTAAAGCTAAAGTTTTGGATATACCGAGCGAGATGTATTTGGTATGCGAAACACCCGAAAAGTTTGACATAAAAGTAAACGGCAAATTAATACAAAAAGATATTTGCGGATTTTTTAGGGACAGAACATTTAAAAAGATTGATGTTACAAAATATATTAAAGAGGGTGAAAATGTATTTGAACTCAACATTGATTTTGTACAGTCACCCGATGTGTACCAAAACGTTAAAAACGGCTATGTTTTTGAGAGCGAAAAAAACAAGCTTGCATACGATACCGAAATTGAAACCGTATATTTAACGGGTAATTTTGCGGTCAAAACCGATTTTAACAAATACACCGAGCTTGATCGCAACGCGTCACGCTACACGGGTGAATTTACAATTGTAAAACCTCAAAGCGAAATACCGCTTACAAATATTGAACGCTGCGGTTATCCTTTCTTTTCGGGTGAAATAACCGTTTCAAAAACAATTAATGTAAACGATACCGATTATATGATTAATTTTGAAAAAACAGGTATAAACGTTGTTAAATTTAAAGTAAACGGACAAGATACAACATTTATGTGGGAGCCGTATACAAAAGATATATCACACCTGCTTAAAGCCGGTGAAAACAAAATAGAAATTACTCTTGTAAATAATTTGCGTAATTTGTTGGGACCGCACCACCTGCAGGTGGGAGAGGCATTTGACGCTAACCCGAGTTCGTTCTTTAAAGAGGATAGCGTATGGTGTCACCCGTCAAACGAGTCGCAGGGAAAATGGAATAATGATTATTGTTTTGTAAACACAACATTAAAAAACAGAAATATATAGGTGGTATTATGAAAACATACACGGTAAAACTTAACGGAAAAGAATTGGATATAAACAAAGTACGGGTATCAGCAATGCCGTTCAATCACGTTTTTCACGGCACACAGCGCCCGCTTGAGCAAACAGAGGATGCATACTTTGTAACATGCGATATTACCGAAAGTTCAAAATTGGAAATTGAAGTTAAAGAGGGATTTAACGAATACGAAATAAGACCTTTGGAATATAAACTTTCCGATAAACGTGACGGAAACAAAGTTGCTTTAAATATTGAAAGGCCAATGCAGTTTACGTTTGAACCCGACGGATACCATAATGCGCTCCACGTATTTATAAATCCGCCGTCGCAAAAACCGAACGGCGATATAATATATTACGGAAAAGGAAAGCATTCAGCCGGGCTTATATGGCTCGAAAGCGGACAAACACTCTACCTTGACGAGGGCGCAGTTGTATACGGTGTAATATTTGCAAAAGACGCGTCGGATATTAAAATTACGGGCAGAGGAATTATAGATTCATCACCGTACAGGCGAGGTGACGATTATAATGAGGGCGGACGTGACATTTACGACGATTTAATAAAACACGGAGTAGAAAAAGAGCCGTCGGAGGCAGGGTACATATGCTCAAATATGGTGCTTTACAATTGCAAAAATGTATACGTTGAGGGTATTACGCTTAAAGATTCTATGTTTTGGTCGCTTATTGTGCGCAATCACTGTGAAAATATAGTAATTGACAATATTAAAATAATAGGGCAATGGAGATACAACAGTGACGGAATTGATATTTGCGCATCCAAAAACGTAACGGTTAAAAACAGTTTTGTACGTTCGTTTGACGATTGCTTTGTTGCGAGGGGTGCATATTTACAAGACGAAACCGAAGACGTTGAAAACATAATCGTTAAAAACTGTGTAATGTGGTGCGATTGGGGTAAATCGCTTGAAATATGGTGCGGAAACAAACCTTGTGCTATACGCAACATTAAGTTTGAAGATATTTACCTTATACGTTTAAGTGTTGTTGCTATGAATATTACAACGTGGTACGGGAGCGAACTTGCACTTGTTGAAAATATAGCATACAAAAATGTATTTATAAACATCGATAATGATAAAAACCGTATGAGTATTATGATGGACAGCGAAGAAAATCCCGTATATATAAATCGCAGGGCACGTGCCAAAACGCTCCATATAGCGCCCGAGCGTCTTGGAAAATCAACGGGTAATCAAGGACTCGAAAAAATGGATAGTTATGATGAGTTCAACAATGTATATCGAAATATTATTTTGGAGGATATACACATTAACGAAAATGACCCCATTGTTGAAATAGGGCAGGACAATGCATATACCCAAATTTACGGTATATATGCAAAAAGCTGTGATTTTGAGACTGAAAAGAAATAGAGAGCGGAGATACATATGAACATAGATTTAATAAGAAATATAACTAAAGGGGCGTACAATATTTATTCAAAAAACGATACTGTTTTTTTTGAGAGATTTACAAAAAAGCAGCAAATGGCATACTGCATTAACGATGGCTTAATAGCAAGATCTGTATGTGCATCGGGAATATCATTTGATTTTATTACCGATTCTTCTTATGTAAAAATAGACTGCAAAATTATTTGCAGAGCGAGGGATGTAGGCTATTTTGATTTATATATTGATAATATTTTTACGGAAACCATAGGTAAAGATACAGCCGATAGTGAAGAAACTGTAGTTTTTAACATACCGGATAACGGTCGCACAAAACACAGAATTACAATATATTTGCCGCATCTTTTGGAAATTGGAATTGTGAATTTTGAAGTTGATGAAAATGCAACGGTAAAACCCGTAAAAAAAGAGGATAAATTATTATTGTGTCTTGGAGATTCCATAACACAAGGAATGGACGCAAAGTTCCCGTCATCGGCTTATCCTGTACAAATAGCGCGAGAGTTGAAAATGGAATTGCTAAATCAAAGCGTCGGCGGCTATGTTTATAATAGCAAATCTCTCGATAAGGATTTGTATGTGAACCCCAATATAGTTATTGTTGCATACGGAACAAATGATTGGAACGTATGTAACGATAAGGTATCACTTCAAAATAATATTAATGATTATTTTAATACGCTTACAGCGATATATGACCCAAAAATAATCAATGTTATAACTCCGATTTGGAGATATGACATTGATGAGTCAAAAGCCGTAAGTTTTGAAGAACTGTCAGGCATTATCAAAAAATCCGCTTTAAAATACGGAATAACAAATGTGATAAACGGAATGAATCTTCTTCCTCATAATTTGAAATTTTATGCCGGAGATACCAATATACATCCAAGTGACTTTGGATTTATGCATTATACAAAAAATTTATTAAAGAACCTGGAATATTAACATAAATAAAAATTTTAAGGAGGATTTTAATATGCAGGAATGGTTAAAAAATGCGGTTTTTTACGAAATATATCCGCAAACATTTAAAGATACAAATTCGGACGGAATAGGTGATATAAACGGAATAATCGAAAAACTCGATTATATATCCGACATGGGATTTAACGCAATATGGCTCAATCCGTGTTTTGAGTCACCGTTTACGGACGCAGGTTATGATGTTGAAGATTATTACAAAGTTGCACCGAGATATGGTACAAATGATGATTTAAAGCGTTTATTTGACGAAGCACATAAAAAGGGTATAAGAGTAATGCTCGACCTTGTTCCGGGGCATACATCGCTTACCTGCAAGTGGTTTCAAGAGTCATTAAAACCGCAAAAAAACGAATACAGCGGAAGATACATATGGACGGATTCCGTTTGGAAAAGCTGTGACGGCTACAGCGGTATACGCGGTACTATGAGAGGGTTTTCACAGCGTGACGGCGGATTTGGAGTAAATTTTTACGCAACCCAGCCTGCGCTTAATTACGGCTTTGCAAAAGTAACCGAAAGCTGGCAATCGGCTGTTGACTCCGAGGACGCGCTGTCAACCCGTGCGGCAATGATTGACGTTATATGCTTTTGGCTCGGTATGGGCTGTGACGGTTTTAGAGTCGATATGGCAATGTCGCTTGTTAAAGCGGATGACGGATTTGCCGAAACAATAAAATTATGGCAGGACGTATTTAAAAAAGTAAAAGCAAAATATCCCGATTCGGCTTTTGTATCGGAATGGGGAATGCCCGACAAGGCGTTAATTGCAGGATTTGATATGGACTTTCTTTTGCCTACGGCAGGTTCGCATTACAAAGAATTATTCAGAACTGATAATCCGTATTTTTCGAAAAAAGGCGAGGGCGATGTTTCGGCATTTTTCGATTTATATATGCAAAATGTTGAAAAAACGGGCGGAAAGGGTCTTATGTGTATTCCGTCGGGAAATCACGATACACCAAGAATATCATACACGCTCGATGAAAAAGAAACAAAAGTGGCATTTGCATTTTTAATGGCTATGCCGGGAGCGCCTTTTGTTTATTACGGTGATGAAATAGGTATGAGATATTTGGATAATATTGAATCGGTTGAGGGCGGATATGAACGTACGGGTACAAGAAGCCCTATGCAATGGGACGACAGTGTAAACGCGGGATTTTCTCTTTCATCACCCGATAATTTATACATAATGATTGACCCGAACGATGACAGACCGACCGTAAAAAAACAAATTAACGATAAAAACTCTATAATGAATGAGCTTAAATTGCAAATAAATATAAGAAAAAATCAAATAAGTTTGCAATCTGAGGCGTCAATTGATATTATAAATGCCAAAAAAGACACTTATCCGCTCGTGTTTAAACGAGGCGGTGATATACTTGTTGCTATTAATCCGTCGGCTAAAGAGGGAGTGTGTGAATTTGGCGAAGAACTCGGAGAGGTTATTTATCAATTTAACGGTGCGGCAAAATTAAATAACGGCAAACTTACTGTACCGCCGCAGTCGGCATCATATATAAAAATCAAATAAAGTGCGAGGTATAATTATGGAAGTAAAAAAAATTGATGTGGTATCAAACACGCATTGGGACAGGGAGTTTCGCAGAAGTTTTGAAAAAACGCGCCGAAATTTGCTTATAATGCTTGATACAACGCTTGACATATTGGAAAGCGATCCGGAGTACCATTCGTTTACAATGGACGGTCACTCAATTATGATTGACGATTATCTTGAAATGCGTCCCGAACGCAGAGAACAGGTTGAAAAATTTATAAAAGAGGGGCGGCTTATTATAGGTCCGTACTTTACATTGCCCGAGGAATTTACAATTTCGCACGAGGCTATTGTGCGAAATTTAATGTTTGGTAGAAAAACGGTTGAAAAATACGGCGGCAAAACGGGAACGGTTGCGTATACTCCGTCATCTTGGGGGCAGACGGGACAGCTGCCGCAGATTTTTGCCGATTTTGGTCTTACTCATATGATGTTTTATCGCGGTATATCTCACGATGAGGCACCGGCGGAATACGTATGGGAGGCACCCGACGGAACAAAAATGCTTGCAAGCCGATTTGCGCTTTACTGCCGTTACAATTGGTATTATCAGGTACACAGAGCCGTATCGAGAAACAGAGTTTGGAGCAAAGATTATATATGGGGCGAGTTTGACGAAGTTCCGTTCAGACCTGCCGATGGTTATGTGGGTGCGGGTGTTAATTACGATTTGAAATCACCCGTTGCAAATTACAATAAACAAAATCTTAAAGAAGCAATACTTGATATGCTTGAAGAAGAAAAAGGGCATTTTACAACACCCGTATTTTTGGGAATGAACGGACACGATATATCGGTTGCATTTCCGCGTGAAAGCGAAGTTATTAAAGACGCAAAAGAAATGTTTAAAGGCAAAATTGAGATAGAGCACACAAACCTTGAACAGTTTTGGAAAGATGCGGAAAAATATCTTGACAAAGACAAAATGACGGTTTTAAAAGGTGAGCGACGCTCGTATCTTAAAGAGGGCAAGTGGACATATCTTTTTCCGGGGACAATAAGCGCAAGAACATATTTAAAACAGGCGGATTTTGACGCATACACTAAACTTGCATATATTGCCGAACCGCTTAACGCACTTTCGGGATATGACAGCAAAAATTATTTGACACGCGGCTGGAGATATCTTTTATCTTGCCACAGCCACGACGCAAACGGCGGCTGTGCGCCCGACGAGGTGTGCAAGGATATGGAATACCGTTACCGTAAAGCCAAAGACATTGCCGATATTGTAACCGATGACGCTATGATTGAAATTGCAAAAAATCTTTCGCCTGACGGACTTAAAAAAGACGCGGTTTTACTTATTGTTTACAATTCGCTGCCTTTTGAACGTGATGTTATTGTACCTGTTGATATTGATGTACCGGATAATTTTGGAAACGGTATTAAAATTGACGGTGTTGAAATGCAGGCAATTACAAGCCAAAAATCGAGTGTGTTTGTTGACAGTATTTGGGAAGTGCCTACAATATTAAACAGTGTAAATCACAGATTTTACGCCAAATTTAAAAATGTGCCGGCGCTCGGTTATCGTGCATATGAGGTTAAACCCGCAAAAAATGCGCTTATAAAGAAAGACGGCATTGCATCCGGAAATACGCTTGAAAACAGTAAAATCAAAGCAACCGTAAACGGAAACGGAACTATAGACGTATTATATAAACCAACAGGCAAGCAGTACAAAAATCTTAATTATTTTACATCGCAGGGCGAGGTGGGCAATGCGTGGAAACACGTATCACCCGAATTTGACAAAAAATTTATGTCGCTCGGTGCAAATGCAAAAGTTTACACAACCGAAAGCGGTGAATTAACCGGCAGTGTTGCCGCGGAGTTTGATTTTGAAGTACCGGAAAGCTGTGCGGTAAATCCAAGCGATATTTACACAAAAATTCCTGTAAAAGTTACATATACGCTTGATAACGACGCTGATTTTATAAAGGTAAAGGCAGAAGTTAACAATACGGCAAAGGACCATTGGCTCCGCGTTAATTTCCCAACGGAAATAAAAACCGATTTTTCGGTTTGTGACAGTCATTTTGATACGGTTAAACACAATATAAAAGTTCCCGACTCCACGGGTTGGGTTGAACAGGCATTCGGTATGCAGCCGCTTCGTTCGTTTGCGGCGGTTACCGACGGCGAAAACGGATTTGCGGTTATGCCGAAAGGTCTTTTTGAGTATGAAGTGTTTGATAATTACACAATGGCACTTACATTAATACGTGCGTGCAGAATAAAGCTTGCAGTATCGGAGGAAAAACAAACCGAGCTTGAAGACGAGGGTGTACAATGCCCCGGACTGCATATTTACGAATATGCAATGCACTTTGACAGTGTTGATTACACAAAGCTTGCCAACAAAGCGGCAGAGATTTTTGCGGGGGTTAAATGTGCGGTATCGGGCAGAGGCAAAGGAACACTTGCAAAAGAAAACAGTCTTTTTGCAATAGACAACAAAAATATTCACGTTACGGCGGTTAAAAGAGCTGATGACGGAAACGGAATAATTGTAAGATACTACAATACAACCGACAGCCGACAGGAAGTTACAATTAATACCGACGGCGAACTCTGTAAATGCAAAATGACGGAGGAAATTACAGAAAAAATCAGCAAAACTCATATTGCGGAGGCAAAAAAGATAATTACATTGAGGATAGTAAAATGAATAAAATAACCAAAAATGAATTTTTTGAAGTACAAAAGGACGGAGTAAAAAACATATACACTCCCGCCGACGGTAAAATAGATATAGTGGAATTTGCCGACAAAAAATTATGCTGTGTTAAAAGCGGTATGGGGTATCCCGCAATTTACCCGCTGCGCGAAACACGATTTGAGCCTAAAGCCGAAGCAATATTAATGGATTTGGACGGTACAAGCGTACATTCCGAAAGTTTTTGGATGTGGGTTATAGAAAAAGCAACGGCAAAACTATTAAATAACAACGAATTTAAATATGAGGCGGAAGACGAACCTTTTATTTCGGGACACAGCGTGTCGGAACATTTGCAATATATGATAAATAAGTATGCAAAAGGCGAGAGTTTGGAGCTTGCAAGAAAATATTATTTTGAAATTGTAAATTACGAAATGAACGAAATAATGTATGGCAGGGGTAAGCAAGACGCTTTTACCCCCGCGCCGCATTTAAAAGAATTTTTAACCGCCGTTAAAGGTGAGGGTATAAAAATAGGACTTGTAACCAGCGGATTGTACGAAAAAGCAATGCCCGAAATAATATCGGCATTTAAACAGCTTGATATGGGCGACCCAAACGAATTTTACGATTGTATTATTACAGCGGGTCAGGCTTTGGGCGGCGGACGCCCCGGAACACTCGGCGAACTTGAGGCAAAACCGCATCCGTGGCTTTATGCCGAAACCGCAAGGGTGGGACTCGGTATTCCGTTTGAAAGACGGCAAAAAGTTATAGGAGTTGAAGACAGCTCGGCAGGAATTGTGTCAATAAAGCTCGCGGGATTTTCGTGCATAGGTATATCGGGCGGAAACATTGAAAAAGCCGGAGCGGATGATTTGTGCGATTACAAGGTAAGTTCGCTTAAAGATATATTAAGTATTATAGTATAGGCAGTTTTTATTCAATGATTTTAGGCACAGCGGCTACAGTTGTAACAAAATGTCTTTCGACACATTACAAATGAAATTTAAAAATCAAGTATGTGTAATAAAAAGGGTATTTATTAATTAAAGAGGGATTTTACACATTCATTGCAAAGCAATGTGTAAAATCCCTCTTTAAAAATACATTTGTTATTTATTTTGCGTTTCGGCAAAATTATTATATACTCTCACAAGTGTAGCAACGGCTTGTTCGGTTGTATATGGATTTTGCGGAGCAAATTTGTTGTTTTCTACTCCGTTCATAATACCTATATTGCATAAAGTTTGAATGCCGTTCATTGCCCAATCCGAAATTTGCGTGTTATCGGCAAATTCAAAGTATATATCGGTCGTAGTCCAATTTTTGTATGTTTTATTTATTAAACGAAATATTATTGTTGCGGCTTCCTCACGAGTCAGATAATCATTAGGTGCAAATTCCGTTGGTGATTTACCGTTTATAATCCCCTCCGAGTTTAAAATAGCTATATGTGCATTATCGGTATCGGTAAACGGATTTTTTATATTAATTGTGTTATTTTCTTTGGTATAGTTACATAAATAGTTATATATAAGTTCGCAAAAATCCTCACGTGTAACGGGTGATGTATAATTATAATTGTTATCTGTATTTATAAGTTTTATTTTCTCGGCTTTGTCTACCGCGTCCTTTGCCCAGGGTGAAATAAATTTTGTGTATTTTACAACACCGTAACGGCTGCCGTCTGAAACGATAAATGTTCCCCCGCCTTTATAACTCCACCAATCAAGCCCCGAAACGGTTTCCCACTCGTGATTGTTAATAACAACATTACCGTTTTCGTCTATAAATTTACCTGTTTCAATTTCAGCAATTCCGCCGTAAAAACCGCCTGCCCATCCGCTTGTATTAAATACCGTTTCGCCTTTTGTATTTATTACTTCGTTTTTCCACTCATCATTTATACAGCTTGAAACAAAAGCAAGTCCGTCCGAAAAAGGCGATGTCATTCTGTATTTAAATTCGGTAATCTCATTGCCTTTTAAATCATAATATCCGCAATGGTCATAAGATTTCTGTGCTGTAATAAATCCCTCGGATATATTCCATATATTTGTGTTTTCAACAGGTATTACGGTGTTGCCGTCAAAGTCGATAAGCCCCGACAGTTCGCCGTATTCATCGCTGTCGGAACGCGTGTTTTTTGTACATACCTGTATAAGATTATACTCATCGTACAAGGCTTTCGGTATCAATTCATCAAGCTTTTTTACTTCTTTGCCGTACTTGTCGAAAAGTCCGTATTTTTCACCTTGAAATTTCATATAAGTTTCGCCTTGCACGGTTCGGTATGCGTTAATTTTTCCGTTGTTGTAAAGCGGATTAATTGTATCGTAAACAAAATCGGCAACAATATTCCCGTCTTTATCTATAAGTCCGTACTTGCCGTTTTGTATTGCAACCGTTATATTGCCGTCCTTATTGTAGAATGGGTATATTTCATCATAAAGAGGTTCTATCGCAACATTAAAATTCTCGTCCAAAGCACCCCATTTGTCATTTTTTTTGAAAAACAAACGCTTTCCCGCAAATGTAATGCCAATTCCCCAATTTTTGGGAGTATTGAATTTGCTGTACGGTAATGTTTTTATAAGTTCGCCCGTATATGTATATACACCGAATTCGCCTTCGTAATACGAAAAAGGTCTGCCGTCCTCATTTGAGTAGGTTAAGTTTACAAGAATATAATCGGATATATCAATTATTCTGCCGTCAAACTCACCTATAGCCGCTCCGAAATTGTTTATTACATAGTATTTGCCGTCTTTTGATGCAGACGCGATTTGCTCGTCAACAAAAGCGCCTATATAGTCGTAATCATCCGAAATTTTTTCGCCGTTTAATCCGTAAAGTGCACATTTTTCACGGTTATCCCATGCAATATAGCAATTTTGAATCCGCTCTATGTTTGTATATTCCATAGGCATTATGTATTCATATTTTTGTGTGTTCTCCCCGGTGCCTGCCGATACATATAATGCGGATGAAACAATTACCGATAATACCAATGCAAATAATAACAATTTTTTCATAGCAAATTATCATCCTTTTCATTATAATTATATGTTTGATTATATCATATAAAAAAAGCTTTGTAAATATAAAGTTAAACTATTTGCATATATATTCAAGAAAATCAAAAAAATCGGTTGACAACTCTTTAAACATATGGTAAAATATATGTAATCTTTAAATGCGGTACCGTGATGCCGGCAAGATTGGTATAAAATATATTTTGATATGTATGCAATGTATATTGTATAATATTTTGGTGTGCGCTTTTTGCACAGTAAAAATTTTTTGTGTATTTTAATAGCCCTTGCCGTATTGCAAGGGCTATTTTTGGAAATAAACACAGTACGTCATTTATTGACAAATTTTTAAAACAATTGTATAATTATAAGTAATAAATGTATTTTTATGCAATTTAATTTTTGAAGGGAGAACACTATGTCGGATATAATTATTAAAAACGGTAAACCCGAAATTATAAAAAATGCTTGCGTATATATAAGCGGTAAATTTGCCGATGCCGATATTTATATCAGCGGCGGCAAAATATCCGATATTTGTATTCACAGTTATTTCAGTGACGCTTTATCTGCAAATGACGGTAATCATTTGTATGTTTTCCCCGGTTTTACAGATGTACACGTTCATCTGCGTGAACCGGGTTTTTTATACAAAGAAACGGTAAAAACAGGTACTTATGCGGCGGCAAGAGGCGGTTATACAACGGTATGCGCAATGCCTAATTTAAACCCCGTTCCCGATTGTATGCAAAATTTAAATAAAGAGCTTGAGGCCATAAAAAAAGACGCACGGATAAATGTGCTTGCGTACGGTGCAATAACAAAAGGCGAAAACGGACTTTGCCTTTCGGATATGGACAATTTAAGCGACGGTGTTGTTGCTTTTTCCGATGACGGAAAGGGCATTCAAAGTGCGGATATTATGAAAGAGGCAATGATTAAGGCACGCAGGCTCGGCAAAATTATAGCGGCACATTGCGAAGATAATTCTTTGCTTAACGGCGGATATATTAATGACGGAGAATATGCAAAACTTAACGGACATAAAGGCATTTGCGCCGAAAGCGAATATAAACCGATTGAGCGCGACATTAAGCTTGCGGCGGAAACAAAGGTAAAATACCATGTGTGCCATATATCAACGGCACAAAGTGTTGAGCTTATACGAAACGCAAAAAAAGCGGGAGTGGATATTACATGCGAAACAGCGCCGCATTATGCAATATTAAATGATACAATGCTAAAAGATGACGGAAGATTTAAAATGAATCCGCCTATACGCAGTGAAAGTGACAGGCTTGCAATTGTTGAGGGTATAAAAGACGGTACAATAGATATGATAGCAACCGACCACGCTCCGCATTCCGCCAAAGAAAAGAGCGGCGGACTTAAAGACAGCTTAAACGGTGTAGTGGGACTTGAAACCGCATTTGCCGAAATGTACACAAATCTTGTAAAAACCAAAATAATTACACTCAATAAGCTTATTGAATTATTAAGCGTTAATCCAAACAAGAGGTTTGGAATTAATTGTGAAATAAGGATTGGAAACGATGCCGATTTTACGGTTTTTGACTTAAAAAACCCGTATTACATAGACAGCTCTTTGTTTTTATCAAAAGGAAAAAGCACTCCGTTTGACTCGGATAAAGTATACGGAAAATGCTTGGCAACTATATTTAAGGGGGAATTTGTATGGCAAGAATGTACGACAGAAAAATAGTAACGGAGGACGGATGCGAATATTTGGGCTACGGCTTTGGCGCATATTGCGACAGGGTGTGCGAAATAGTATTTAATACGTCAATGGTGGGATATCAGGAAATTGTGTCCGACCCGTCTTATACATATCAGGCAGTGGTTATGACATATCCGCTTATAGGCAACTATGGTATAACCGATGATGATTTTGAAACAAAAAACCCGTCAATCGGCGCGCTTATTGTACGCGACTACAACGATATGCCGAGTAACTTTCGATATACAAAAACTCTTTCGGAATTATTGGAAGAAAACTCAATACCGGGTATTTACGGTGTTGATACACGAAAAATTACACGTAAAATACGTGATATGGGAACTCAAAAGGTTCTTATATGCGATGCGCAAATGAGCAATGCCGAGGCTGTGGAAATACTTAAAAACACCCAAATTCCGCACGACGCCGTTTCAAAGGTGAGCTGCAGAAAACGCTGGTATTCGAGAACATCAAATCATAAATTTAATGTGGTTGCAATCGACTGCGGTATAAAACTTAACATTATACGCAGTTTAAACAAGCGCCGCTGCAATGTAACGGTTGTACCTTATGATACAACGGCGGAGGCAATAGATTTTATGAAGCCCGACGGTGTGTTTTTGTCTAACGGTCCGGGCGACCCCGAGGATGTAACACCCGTTATTGAAACGGTAAAAAAACTTAAAGGTAAATATCCTGTTTTTGGTATTTGTTTGGGACATCAGCTTATAAGCCTTGCGTACGGTGCAAAAACGTATAAGCTTAAATTCGGTCACAGAGGCGGCAATCACCCCGTACGCAATCTTAAAACAAATAAAATAGAAATTACAAGCCAAAACCACAGTTATGCGGTTGACTCACAATCAATAAAAGATACGCCTCTTGAAATAACACATATAAACTTGCTCGACAATACGGTTGAAGGCGTTGAGTGTAAAAAAGACAAAGTTTTTTCGGTGCAGTATCATCCCGAAAGTGCGCCGGGACCTCAAGACAGCGGATATTTGTTTGATAAATTTCTTGATATAATGGAAGGTGGTAAGACAAATGCCTAAAAGAGACGATATTAAAAAAGTACTTGTTATAGGTTCGGGACCAATTGTTATAGGACAGGCTGCCGAATTTGACTATGCCGGAACACAGGCGTGTCTTGCGCTTAAAGAAGAAGGCTATGAGGTTATACTTGCAAATTCAAATCCCGCAACCATTATGACCGATACAACGGTTGCGGACAAAGTATATATGGAACCTTTAACATTGGAATATATTGCAAAAATTCTAAGATATGAGCGCCCCGATGCAATTGTACCGGGAATAGGCGGTCAAACAGGGCTTAACCTTGCAATGCAGCTGGCAAGAAAAGGTGTGCTTGACGAGTGCCAGGTTGAACTTTTGGGTACAAGCAGCGACAGCATTGAGCGTGCCGAGGACAGAGAACTTTTTAAAGAACTTTGCGAACAGCTCGGTGAACCTGTTTTGCCGTCAGAAATAACACACAGTATAGACGAGGGTATTGCAGCAGCGGAAAAAATAGGCTACCCCGTTGTATTGCGCCCCGCATTTACTCTTGGCGGTACGGGCGGCGGCTTTGCTGATAACAAAGAACAGCTTTGCGAAATAATGAAAAACGCACTTGAACTTTCGCCCGTGGGGCAGGTTCTTGTTGAAAAAAGTATAAAAGGCTACAAAGAGATTGAATATGAAGTAATGCGCGATAAAAACGACACCGCAATTACCATTTGCAATATGGAAAATCTTGACCCCGTTGGTATACATACAGGTGACTCCATAGTTGTTGCACCGAGTCAAACGTTAACAAATAAAGAGTATCATATGCTGCGTGACAGCGCACTAAAAATTATAAGAGCGCTTAAAATAGAGGGCGGATGTAATGTTCAGTTTGCGCTTGACCCGCAATCCTTTCAATATTATCTTATTGAAGTTAATCCGCGTGTAAGCCGTTCATCGGCGCTTGCGTCAAAAGCAACGGGTTATCCGATAGCGCGTGTAAGTGCAAAAATTGCCGTGGGAATGACTTTGGACGAAATACAAATTGCAAACACCCCCGCATCGTTTGAACCTACGCTTGACTATGTTGTAACAAAAATGCCGCGTTTTCCATTTGATAAGTTTACAACTGCGTCTAACAAACTTTCAACACAAATGAAAGCAACGGGTGAAGTAATGGCAATTGGAAGAACGCTGGAGGAAAGCTTATTAAAAGCAATCCGTTCGCTTGAAATAGGTGTGTGCCACTTATATATGTCAAAGTTTGATAAAGACAAAATGACGGTAGACCAGCTTATGGATTATATTGCGGAGGGAACGGACGACAGAATATATGCAATAAGCCAGCTTATGTGGCTTGGCGTTGACCATTCGAGAATATGCAACGTAACGCAGATTGATATGTTTTTTCTTGACAAAATTAAAAAAATAGTTGATTTTGAACGCGAGCTTGAAGCTGATACAGGCAATATCGATTTACTTAAAAAGGCAAAGAAAATGGGATTTAGTGATAAATACCTTGCTCATTTATGGAAAACGGACGAAGATGCGATTTACCAAATGCGCAAAAAAAATAAAATTTTCCCCGTATATAAAATGATAGATACCTGCGCAAGCGAATTTGACAGCTATATACCGTACTTTTATTCAACATACGAAGATGAAAACGAATCGCGCGTAAGCGACAGAAAAAAAATCATTGTACTCGGTTCGGGCCCGATACGTATAGGGCAGGGTGTTGAATTTGACTATTCAACGGTTCACGCGATTAAAACAATTAAAGAATACGGTTACGAATCGATAATCATTAACAATAATCCCGAAACCGTTTCAACCGATTACACCACAAGCGACAAACTTTATTTTGAACCGCTTACGGTTGAGGACGTTATGAATGTAATTGAGCTTGAAAAACCGATGGGCGTTATTGCATCGCTTGGCGGACAGACGGCAATAAACCTTGCCGAACCGCTTATGAAACGCGGTGTAAAAATTATAGGTACCGATGTTGACGCAATTGAAAAAGCCGAAAACCGTGACAGCTTTGAAAAGATAATGAATGAGCTTAACATTCCGCAGCCAAACGGTGAGGCGGTTACAAACATTGAGGACGGAGTGGATGCCGCAAAACGTATAGGATATCCTGTTTTGGTACGCCCGAGTTATGTTTTGGGCGGCCGCGCAATGCAGATTGTGGCAAATGAAGACGGCTTGAGAAGATATCTTAAAACAGCTGTTGAAATAGATGAGGACAGACCTGTTTTGGTAGATAAATACATTGTTGGTAAAGAGCTTGAAGTTGACGCGGTTTGCGACGGCGAGAGCGTATTTGTTCCCGGAATTATGGAACACGTTGAACGTACGGGAATACACTCGGGCGACTCAATTTCGGTTTATCCTACATTCAGCGTATCGGACAAAGCAAAGCAAACTATTTTGGACTATACCGAAAAACTCGGGTTGGGAATTGGAATAAAAGGTTTATATAACATACAGTTTATAGTTGATAAAAATGAGGACGTATATGTAATAGAAGTTAATCCGCGTTCATCGAGAACAGTGCCTTTCCTTTCAAAATCAACGGGATATTCGCTTGCGGATATTGCAACTTATGTTATACTCGGCAAAAGTTTAAAAGAACAGGGTTATACCAAGCTTTATCCGCCCGAAAAGAAAAGCTGTTTTGTAAAAGTACCGGCATTTTCATTTTCAAAAATTATGGGACTTGACGCATATCTCTCACCCGAAATGAAATCAACGGGCGAGGCGATAGGGTACGATAAAAAAATGACAAGAGCATTGTATAAAGCGCTCCAGGCATCGGGAATGAATGTTACAAATTACGGAACAATTTTTGTAACGGTTGCCGATAAAGATAAACCCGAAGCACTGCCTCTTGTAAAGCGTTTTTACCGTCTCGGATTTAACATAGCCGCAACACACGGTACGGCAATGTATTTAAAAGAACACGGCATACGCACAAGAATAATGGAAAAGGTAAGCAAAGGCAACGAAGAAATTTTAACGGCAATACGGCGCGGCTTTGTAAGCTATGTAATAAACACACGCGATATTAATTCGCAAAGCCAGGAAACGGACGGCTATCTTATAAGAAGATGTGCGGTTGAAAACAATGTTACTATGTTTACATCACTCGATACCGTTCGTGTGCTTTTGGATGTGCTTGAGGAAACCACAATTACCATATCCACAATAGATGAGGAGTGATTTTAATTGAAACAGGGCTTGTTTAAGGTGCTGTCAAACGAGAGAATTGCAAAAAATATTTACAAAATGCGCTTTGAGGGTGAGCACGCAATTATTAAACCCGGTCAGTTTGTAAATATAAAGCTCGACGGTATGTTTTTACGCAGACCTATATCGGTTTACAATTATAAAGAAAACGAATTTGAAATAATATACAAGGTTGTGGGCAAAGGAACGGAGTATATGTCAAATGCAAAATGCGGTGATGTGTACGATATTCTTACGGGACTAGGAAACGGATTTGATACCGAAAAGTGCAAAACCAATCCTGTTTTAATAGGAGGCGGAGTTGGCGTGCCCCCGCTGTACGCTCTTGCCGATAAGCTTGTAAAGCAGGGCAAAAATGTATGTGCCGTACTCGGGTTTAATACGTATGATGAAGTGTTTTGCGAAAGTGAGTTTAAAAATTTGGGCGTTAAAACATATGTTACAACCGCCGACGGCTCATACGGAATAAAAGGTTTTGTAACCGACGCGCTTAAAAATATTAATTACGATTATTTTTACGCATGCGGCCCCGAGGCAATGCTTAAAGCACTTAACAGCTTAAATACAGGCGGACAATTAAGTTTTGAAAGCCGTATGGGCTGCGGCTTTGGTGCTTGTATGGGCTGCTCGTGCAAAACAAAGTACGGAAACAAAAGAATATGCAAGGACGGCCCTGTGCTTGACAAGGAGGAAGTTATATGGTAGATTTATCTGTGTCGCTCGGTTCGCTTAAATTAGACAATCCCATAATACCGGCAAGCGGAACATTTGGTTACGGATATGAATTTGCCGAGCTTTACGATATAAATATACTTGGGAGTTTTTCGTTTAAAGGTACAACGAAAGAGCCGAGATTTGGAAATCCTCTGCCGCGTATTGCGGAATGCAGGGATGGGTTAATTAACTCTGTGGGACTTCAAAATCCCGGTATTGAAAAAGTAATATCGGAGGAAATACCAAAAATAAAAAAATGCTTTAATAAAAAAGTTGTTGCAAACATCGGCGGTTTTTCGGTTGATGAATACGCATACTGCTGTGAAAAAATAGATAAAGAAGATATTGTGGGTATTATAGAAGTTAATATAAGCTGCCCAAATGTTCACGACGGCGGTATGAGTTTCGGCACAGACCCCAAATGCGCATATGAGGTAACAAAAGCTGTAAAAAGCGTTACAAGCAAACCTGTTTATATAAAGCTTACACCAAATGCAGGTGATATAGCCGCGGTTGCCAAAGCGTGTGAGGACGCAGGCGCCGACGGTATAAGTATGATAAACACACTTTTGGGTATGAAAATCGATTTAAAAACAAAAAAGCCTGTAATAGCCAATAAATCTGGCGGTTTTTCGGGCAGGGCAATAATGCCTGTGGCGGTTAGTATGGTATACCGTGTTTATGAAGCGGTAAATATACCTATTATAGGTATGGGCGGTATAGCAACTGCCGAAGATGTTATAGAAATGATGCTTGCAGGTGCGTCGGCGGTGCAAATAGGAGCAGAAAACCTTGTAAATCCTTATGTGTGCCGCGATATTATAAACGACTTGCCTAAAGTTATGAATAAATACAGAATAACCCGTTTAAGCGATATTGTGGGAGGAGCACACTAATGGAAAGAGATGTTATAATTGCCTGTGATTTTAACAACAGAGCGGAAGTTATGAGTTTTTTGGATAAGTTTACCGATGTAAAGCCGTTTGTAAAAATAGGTATGGAGCTTTATTATTCGGAGGGACCTGATATTGTGCGTGAAATAAAGGCACGAGGACACAAAATTTTTCTTGATTTAAAACTTTGCGATATTCCCAATACGGTAAAAAAAGCAATGTCGGTTTTGGCACAGCTTGATGTTGATATGACCAACATTCACGCATTCGGCACAAAGGCAATGATGGAGGCGGCAATAGAGGGACTCACCAAACCCGACGGCACAAGAGCAAAACTTATAGCGGTTACAATGCTTACAAGTACAAGCAGCGAACGTATGCACAATGATTTGCTTATAGACAAGCCCCTTGACGAGGTTGTAATGCATTATGCAAAATGTGCCGCGGAGAGCGGACTTGACGGTGTGGTGTGTTCGCCGCTCGAGGCAGGCAAAGTTAAAGAAGTTTGCGGCAAAAGCTTTATGACGGTAACACCGGGAATTAGATTTAAAGACGGCGATAAGGGTGACCAGGTAAGAATTACCACTCCGATTGAAGCAAAACAGACAGGCTCGGATTATATAGTTGTGGGACGTCCCATAACAAAAGCCGACGACCCTGTTGCGGCATATATTCGCTGTGTAAACGAATTTGTTAAATAATATTAAATAGCAGATTGTACTGTAAATAATAAATAAA
>USKN01000008.1 GCA_900555295.1 uncultured Eubacteriales bacterium | reverse complement strand
ATGTGCCAAACAAGTTTAATAAAAATTGACTCTATAAAACATTTCTTTTTTAACTGCGCATATTTTTTAATGTAATCAGTACAATAGTTTGTAAAAACTGCAAACTCCTTCAATGCTGATTGTATTATTTATATGTGCATATGCTTGAAACTTGTTTGGCGACAATCGGAGTTTGCGTTTTTATGCGCGGCTTCGGCTGCGCATTTTTTTTGCAAAAAAATATTGTAATTGCGGCAAATTTATGTTATACTGTAATTGCGACTTAGTTTAATAATTTTTCATTAAAGGGTGCATACTTTACTGTTGTAAAAAATGCATACTCTGTTTTGTTGCACCTTATAATGAGATTGTACCAAAAACTAAGTCGCATTAGTCGGAGTTTGCGTTTTTATGCGCAGCTTCGGCTGCGCATTTTTTTTGCAAAAAATATTGTAATTGCGGCAAATTTATGTTATACTGTAATTGCGGCACAAGTTAATAGTTTAACCCTCTGATATAGGTATGTATTTTATACTCGGTAAAAATGCATACTCTGTTTTCGCATACTTGTATTGGAGTGTGAAAAACTTGTGTCGCAGCAATAGGAGTCTGCATTTTTCGGTGTACGGCTTCAAATAAGCTGTGCACCTTTTTTTATACAAAAAAATTTAAGGAGTGAATACATATGCCTATATGCAGTTTTACGGGACATTCAAATTGTAACCCGAATAAAGATGAAATGCAAAATTTATATAACTTAATCGAAAAACTAATTACACAAAAAGGTGTAACCGAATTTTGGATAGGTAACTACGGCTCTTTCGACAGCATATCGGCGCGTGCGGTATACGATTTTAAAAATAAATACAAAAACATTAAACTGTGTTTGGTTATTCCATATATCACAAAAAAGATAACCGAATATAAAGAACTGTATAAAAAATATGACGAAATAGTAATGGCGGATATTCCCGCAGGCACTCCCGTAAAATACCGAATAATAAAATGCAATGAGTATATGGTTAATAACTCCGATTATTTGATTGCATATGTAAATCATAATTGGGGCGGCGCGGCAAAAACGTATAACTATGCACTTAAAAAGAAAAACAAGCAAACAATTGAAATATATAATATAGTAAACAATTAAAATAACGGCGGGTTTTTAATACCGTTAGGGTTCTTGCTGTTTATTTTATCAATATTTTCAATATTTTTAAAAAAAGGTATTGACAAAACCGCAATTATTGTGTATAATAGTTTTTGTTGCAAATCAATTAACAAACGGCGGAATAGCTCAGCTGGCTAGAGCATGCGGTTCATACCCGCAGTGTCGATGGTTCAAGTCCATTTTCCGCTACCAAAATAATAAAAGACAATTCTCAAACGGGAATTGTCTTTTATTTTTTTATATTCATTATATTTCCATCTGTTTTGCAAGAAACATAGACGCGGCATTTGCAAGTTTATATTCGGTATCCGAAACGCTGTCACGCGTTTCGTCCTGCATTACTATAACGTTGCCTATTGTATCGCCCTCCGCAATAATGGGGCATACAACACCTGCGGTATACTTATCGTTACCGTCGGTTACCGACAGCTGCTTATCGCCCTTGCAAACAAATGATGTTTTTTCTTCCATAATTTTTTCAACATCACTTGAAAAAGGTTTTTCGTAAAACTCTTTTTTTGACGCGCCTGCTATTGCAATTATGGAATCTTTATCGGTTATACAAATCGGATAGCCTGATGTTTTATAAAGCGTTTCGGCATATTGATCGGCAAATTCGCCAAGTTCGCCTATGGGCGAATATTTTTTAAATATAACCTCTCCGTCGTGATTGGTAAAAATTTCAAGCGGGTCGCCCTCGCGGATTTTTAAAGTACGTCTTATTTCTTTTGGAATAACAACCCTTCCGAGATCGTCAATCCGTCTGACAATTCCTGTTGCTTTCATTTAAAAAACTCCTTTTGCTTTTTAATTGCAATGTTATTATTTGCACACAAAAGGAGTTTTATGTAATTTTATTTTGGAAAAATTTTTATTTTGTTTTTTACCTTTGCATTGGTAAAATCTATCATAAAATCTCCTCATTCTCCATTCTTAAATATTTTCTGCGCAAATACCAAGCCTGTTCGCTCGAAATAAGATTTTCAACCTCGGCGGAATTAATATCGGCATTAAGCTCACACCAACATATATCCCAATGATAGTCTGTTTTACCGCTGTCTACAATTTTCCAAGAATCTTTCATTCGTTTAAGCGAATCCGCCAAATACTCGGGCAATCCGCATTCAAAATGCGTTTCTTCCGTCGGCATACCCGTATCGGGATTATATTCATCATCTTGTGAAATTTTTTTAAAATCCATTTGCGTGCCACCTCTTTTAACATTCTTTATACATACAGTATATCGAAATACCGACTGTTTATCAACATTAAAAATTAATACACAATAAAGCCCAACTCAAGACAGATGACAGGTCTTTTTTATTACATTATTTAATTTTCAAATTCGGTAAATCTCTTTTTGCCCTCAATATATGCCGCCATATTATTTACAAGCAAATTCCAATTTAAAAACCCGGGGTTATTAACCCCCTCACCCGTATCGGGGTGATAATATTCGTGCATACAGCCGTTTTTTTGTATATCTTTGCCAAAAAGCGTAATTGTATTTACGGCAAGTTCTTTTGCCTCATCATAAAAACCGTATCTTATGAGCGCCTCAAAGCAAATCCAATTTTGTATACCCCATACAGGCCCGAGCCAGCACGACGGGTTACCCGTTTTTGCAATTTTATACATAGGCTCAAGCGGTGAAAGTGAGCGTATACCGTAATTTGCCCAAAAAATATCCCTGCGGCATATATTTTCGCGCACAGCTCTTTTTGCCTGCTCCTTTGTTGCAATTTTTGCCCACAATACCATTATACCCGACCATACATCAACTTTTTGTACAAGGCAACTCCAGCTTATGGGGTCGCCGCTGTGCAAATTAACATTGGGGTCAACAGGGCGAAAATTAATATCGGCACTGTAGAAAAAACCGTTTCGTTCATCCCACAAATTATTTTGAATTGATTTTTTTAAATTTTCTTTTTCGGCTATATATTCTGCGCAATCTTCGCCCAAAATATTGCATATGTAAATAAGCGCCTCAAGTTCTTTGTACATAAGGCAGTTTAAGTACACCGACGCCGAGCTTTTATTGGGGCGGTAAAATGTACATGGGTCGTTATCCACACCTATACCGTTATCGCTTATCCAAAAATACAAACCCGATTTTTCGTCACGGCATCTTAACATATAATTTGAAACAAAAAGCTTTATTTTGTTTATATACGGCTTTATCCACAAAGCGTCACCGTTTGAATTTTGTATAATAAATGCTGCGTGGCTTGCAAGACAGGGTTTATGCATATTGCCATTTTTATTAAACATTTCGGGGCGATACGACGGGTCCATAACTATGGGTATTACACCGTCGGGGAACATATTTATAACAAAATTAAGCACACAGCCCTTTTCGCACTCGTAAAAGTTTGGGTCAAAATCGCAGTTGTCGTACATAATTTGTCTTACGGCTATATCGGTAAGCCAGCTGTCCCAATCCCACAGCTGATTTGAATAACTTAAACTGCCGGGTACTATAAACGGGTATTTTAAACTCCCGCTTGCACATCTTACCATATTTTTATATTCTTTTTTTGAATAATCTCTTATAGTGTTTATATAATCAAAAATTTTAGTATTCACGTCTTATCACCTCACAACCGATTATACCATTATACCTTAAAAATTAAAAACCTATAATAATGGTAAAATGGTGTAAAATTGTGCATTTTTTTAAAATTCATTATATTTTACACCAAAGGCGATATTAAACGCTTTAAGCGTTTAATATCGCCTTTAGCATATTTTAAACAAATTAACCATCTCAGAAAACAAGCAATAGATGTAGGAGATGTAAACTTCACGGAGTATAGCGAGGGGAATCCCTCATTGCGGCTGTCCGTTTGCTTGTTGTTTTATATGTAATTATGTGTTTTGGCGAATAGATTTGCGGTAAAAAAACACATTGCACAATCACGTACAATGTGTTTTTTTACTTTTTTTTACTTTTTCACTTTTTTATTTGATTTTCATAACACCCATTCTTACCTGCGCGCCGCTTGAAACTGCGGAGTCAAAGTAAAAACTTGCCTGCGATATATTTTCTTTTTCTATATCGTCAACGCTTATTACACTGTGGGTATAATCGCTGTTTATGTTGTAAAATACCGCGTCTTTTGCAACGGTATAATCTTTTCCGTCTACCGTAATTCGGCTGCCGTCTATATATTCAACTTTTCCCGATACAATATTTTCGGCAATTGAGTAAACCGAAAGCAGCTGACCGTTGTTTATGCACGCCATTACGGGTGTGCCTTTTGAAATGTTGTTTACAACAAAACTTGCGTTATATGTATTTTCGTTTCCGTTTATATCTATTTTGTAAGTTGAATTTGACGAAAGTTTTTGAACCTCCGTTACAATACCAAACGAATACCCAAGCTTTGTTACATTATTAAAAATCATAGATTCTATTTCGCCTTTTGAATTTGTTATTGCATATGCAACATCGCTTTTGGCAATTGTATTTTTGGGTATATCGGCAAGCTCCACCGTTTGAGCAATTGCGTCGGTATTTGAACCTTTTTTGGGAGCATATAAAATATCTATAAGCTTCGCATTTGACGAAAGTGCGCGCGAACCTATTGTTTTGGCGGTTTTATCCACATTGCCGTATATAGGCGACGCATTTACCGACGTAGGTGTGCATCTGCCGCCGTCAAACGAATATTTTACTACCTTGCCTACAAAATCCGAACAGCTTTTCTTTGTTTCAAATTCCGTTTGCGTTCCGTTTGTATTAATACAGCTTATATAATACTTTTGCGTTCCGTTATCCATTTTGGAATAACTGCTTATTACAACACCTGCATTATTTGACGCACTTGTGCCGCTTTGCTTTGACATAACCGCCACAATATCGTTATCTTTGCCCAAAAGGCAGGTTACGTAATCGTTATACGAATATGAGTTTTCGTATTCGCCCAACGATTTTACGGCATTTTGCGAGCCGAGTTTATATGTTTTGCCGCCTATTTTAACCGATGTGGGGTTTTCTTTGTTGGGGTATGCTTCATCATAAATACCGCTTACGGTATCGCAATATGCGTAAAGCGTTTTTGAATATTCGTTATAATACAAAACATCATATGTTTTTAAATCGCTTCGTTTTGCCTGTTTGCCGTCACGCACAATACGCTCCGCATCGGGATAGCTTTGTCTGTCGGTATCGGTATACAAAACCGTAGGGCCTTGCATTTCGTACTCGTTTAATACGGCATAATCGTACTTGCCGTCTTTATAGTAAATATCTATAACCGTTTGGCTTGTAATATTGTCTTTAACATCGTTGTAAACATATGCCGCACAATTGTAATATACAAGAGCACTGCCCTGCATTGTATAAGTTTGTTTTGCGCCGTCTTGGGTATAAATTATATCATTGCCCGCAACCGAGTCAGCAACTATACGTTTATGCGTACGGGGATATTTTAAAATTTCGGCAACCTTGCCGTCGCTGTTATAAACAAGCTTTGCGTATGCGCCTATATAATCGTCGCCGAGTGTTTCGGCATCACAGGTGTATGTACCTGCCGTTGTGTAAATTTCATCTTGTTTGAGCGCGCTGTTTTCACTTGCTGCCGCCAAAATTACACATTCATCACTTACATTGTAATTCATTTTTGTAACAAGCATATATTTTTTTGACGAATCGGAATTCATATCACAAAACAGTGCGTTGTAAATAATTTTTGCCACATCGCCTCTTGTTGCGGCGGCATATGCGTTTGTATGTGCGTCGGTAAGTTTAAGCTCAACGGCTTTTGACATATACGCATTGGGATAGTCCGCTCCAAGCTCGTCTGTGCCGTATCCCAAAAGTCTTAAAGCAACGGTGCAAACCTCGGCATATGTTATGCTTTGCTCCGGCATAAATGTTCCGTCGGGATAACCCATAATAATGCGGTTTTTTGCCGCTGTATTTATATATCCGTTTGCCCAATACCCCTCTGCAAGATCGCCAAAAAGTCCACTTGACGAATACACATAATCGCAGTTTGCAACCTTTACGGCTATTTTGGCAAATTCGGCACGGGTAATATTGTTTTGCGGATTAAAATTTCCGTTTTCATCGCCGTTTACCACACCCAAACGGTACAATGCCGATACACTGTCGTAAAGAACACTGTCGGAATTGGTATCAACATCGGCAAACCGTGCAAATACCGCGTTTGGCAATACAAGTAATGCGCACAGTATAAGTGCCGTACATCTTTTTAAAATTCTCATAACTTATGTTACCTCCCATATGTATATGTTATTTGTGTTCAACCGTTACCGTTGCAACCGTACCGGGTTTCATAACGCCGTCACCGTCTATTGAAAGAACAACTGTTCCGTCGTCGTTTTCCTCAACCTCTGCGGTTGTGCTTGTTCCGTCGCCCAAGTCAACGTTAACCGTTTTTCCTGTTTTAAAGTATTTTATATCTTCATCATCAACATACAAAACAACCGTAAAGCTTGATGTATCGGCAATAGTCATTATACTTTGCGATGATGATGTAATGTTATCGTTTACGTTTTTGTTTTTCTCGGTAATTTCACCGCTTACCGGCGCATAAACAAAAGTATTGGCATAGTCTTTTTGATAATTTTTAAGACGAATGTTTAAATCATTTAAATCGAGTTTAGCTCTTGAAAGGGTTGATGTAAGGTTTGTGCTTTCAAGCTCGGCAATAAGCTGACCTTTTGTAACTTTTTGTCCCTCTTTTACGTTAACTTTAATTGCGTTTCCGCTGCTTTTTGCAACAACCGCCGTGTAATCGGCATTATTAACCGTACCCGATTCGGGTGATGAAAAACTGCCGCGCGCATTTTTAACCGTTGCGTTAACGCTCATACCCGAATAAATTCCGCCGGGGTTGGTTATTTCTATTTCAACGTTATACAAAACCGCACCTACGGTTGACTGACGTTTTGCGTCGTATATGCGCGATACACGTCCGCTTACGCTTGACATAAGGTCTGCGCCCACAACCGTTGCCGAGTCGCCAACTGCTATACTTGCAACCTGTGTTTCGTTAAACGGTACAACGGCAAGCACTTTTTGCTCATCATAAATTTTCCCTACCGTACCCGTATTTACACGTTCGCCGTTTTTTATGTTAAAATCGTGAAGTACACCCGTTGCCGCCGCATATATTTTTAAGTTGTTTACATTTTCCTGCGCGGTGGCAATTGTAATTTTTTGTTTTGAAATTGAGTTTTGCGTAATTGCAATGGTATCCGCAAGTCCGTTATCGTCAAGCTGATACAAAAGGTCGCCCTCGTTTACAATATCGCCCACTTCATAATTTGAAACTTTAATTTCGCCTTTGCCGTTAGGTATAACCTTTGTTTCGGATACGGGTTTTAATACACCGCTGTATGTGGTGCTTACGGGTTCGTCTTTTTTATCGGACGCGTTGTCTTTTTTTGCTTTGTCTTTTCCGCACGCACCGAGTAACAGCATAAGCGATAAGCACATACAAACCGAAAGTACTTTTAAGCTCTTTTCTTTTAATAATTTCATAACATATACATTCCTTTCATCTTTTTTATGGAAAAACGGTTTATTTATCATTATTTGCTTTTTTTGCCTTTTTGTTTCTCAACACCGATGTAACTATTACGGCAGCCAAAAATACTGCAAGAAGTATACCCATTATACCGTTTACAACACCTGTTTTAAACGAAAACAGCGAAATAAGCTTTGCAAAAAATCCTGTACTCTCTTTATCCTGTACATCATCTGCCGCATCGTCCGTCTTTATTGACGGCGATTTAATTACAAACTGTACACTCTTTGGCTGTATTGCGCCCGGAGCGGCAAACGATACAACCTCTGCACCCTCACTCATTGAAATAAGAGAACTTATATCTTTTCCGCCGAGCGTGCCTGCCGCATTTTCAACGCTGTTGTCAAGTGTTTCCGTTCCGCCGTACAAAAGCTGCGAACCGCGGAGGAGTGTACCCACGCTGTCGGCAAGCTCATCTGTTGACGAAAAAAGCGTATCCGCCGACATTCTCATAGTTGTAAATCCGCCTTTAAGGGTTGATACACCTCCCAAAACATCATAAAGTCCGTTATCTATATCGGTATAATTTTCGGCAAGCGTTCCCACACCGTCGGAATATGTTTTAAATCCGCTGTAAAGCTCATTGCATCCGCCCTTTGCCTTTTCGGCGCCTTCGGCAAGCGCAAGCGCGCTGTTTCCAAATGTTTCGGCGGCATTATAAATTAAATCCGCACTGTCAATTCCGTCCGAAAGAGTTGACATACCGTTATTAAGCGTTTGTATATTGGTGTAAAGGCTTTGCGACCCCTCGGCAAGTTTAAGCGCCGCACCCGACATTGCGTTTGCCGCCGAATAAACCTGACCTATTGCCGCCGCGCTTTGCTGTGCATAAGACTGCGACGCCTGCAAAAGCGCAACCACTTGAGGCATTTGCTTTTTTTGTTCGTCCGTCATAGACGACAGCACCATACTTATTTTGCCCGCAAGCGAATTACCGCTCGATGATAAATATGTAATGTTTGCGGCATTGCCCGATATTGCCTTTTGACCGTCACTTACTGCTGAGGCATTGCCCGCCATTGTGTGCAATCCGTTTTCTATTTGCTTATATCCGCTTTTTAAAGTTGAAGCGCCGCTTTTAAGCTCATTGATTTTTGATTTGCTGTTGGCAAGCTCCACAAGTCCGCTTTTTATTGTAGGCTTGCTTTTTGCCATTTTATCGAGTCCGTTATCTATTGATGAAATACCGTCCAGAATATTTTGCGAATTATTGTCAAGTTCTTTTAATCCGTCACGCACCTGCGACGAACCTGCGGTAAGACGGCTCACACCGCTGTCGAGGCTGTCGATACCTCCGCCTATTTCGTCAAATCCCGACGAAAATGCGGGGCCTGCCTGCGTAAGCGATCCCGTTGCGGTGTTTAAAAGATTAAGTCCGCTGTATAAATCAGCCGCACCGCCTTTAAGCTCACCCGTACCCGATACAAGACTGCTTATTGAACCCGATACGTTTGAAATGCTTGATTTTACCGTATCTATACTGCTCATTATACCGTCGCTTACTTTTACAAGACCGATTGTGACACCGTCAAATTCAAAGTTTTTTGCATTTAAAGTTATATCGTATGTTCGGCTTAAATCGGGCAGTACCATAAACGTGAGGGTTTTTGACGAACCTACATTAGATACCATTGCGTCATCGCTTACAATGTTTTTGCATTTATCGGTATCAAACGTAACGCTTATTTGTGCAAGATAGTTGTCTTTATAATAATCGTTTGCCTTTTCGTTTACGTCGGCTTTGATTTTTATACCTATATTGCCCGATTTACCCGCAAGCTTTGCGCCTTTAATGTTTCGGTTATTGAGCGTGTAGCTTATGTTAAAATTCCAAGGCAGTTCACAACCGCGCATTTTACCCTGATAGTAAAAATTTTCTTCGTTTGTTTTAAACTCTATTGTGCCGTTTTTTACAACAGGCTCATCGGTTGACGACAAGTTTTTAATAGTTGAGTAATTTCCGTAGTCAAGAACGGTTGTATTGCCATTCATTTTAAAGCTGTTGATAACGTTTGCCTCGATTACCGTACCATCGTAATTTAAATTTACGTATACGGTTTCTTCTTTTTCTACCGCACCGGTGGCAAAAACACATTGAAGTTCAAGCAATACGGCAATGCATACAACGGCTGTTCGCTTTAATATTGTCATTTAGATGCATCTCCTTTATAAAAATTCAAATTGAGCGTTGTTTTTTGAATAAATTTATCAAACAGTGAAAGCATTGACGGCAAAACAAGAAGTACCATTATGCTTGAAAGTACCGCACCTCGTCCTACCAATACACCCAGCTGGCTTATAATACCGTTTGTTGACATAAATCCGAGCATAAATCCCGCAAGCGTTAAAATAAGCGCCGATGTAATAATGGAAAGCGACGTATCAGCAAGCGTTTGCCGTGCCGCGTCATACTTGTTCATACCCACTCGGTTTTCTATGTATCTGTCGGTAAACAGTATTGCATAGTCTACCGTTGCCCCCAGCTGAATTGAGCTTATTATAAGATAACCTATGTAAAACAGCGTTTCGCCCTGCAAATACGGCACGGTAAGGTTCATCCATACCGACGATTCAATAACTGCAAGCAGTATAAAAGGAAGCGAAAGCGATTTAAAGTTATACAAAAGTATAAGCGCTATTGCACCTATAGATACAATGTTTACCCAAGTGTTATCACTCGTTACAACGTCTTTTAAGTCGTATGAGTTTACCGTTTCGCCCACAAGCAAATATTTGTTGCCGTAATATTTTTTTGCAATTGAGCGGATTATTTCGGTCATATTAAATGCGTCATCGCCCTCTGTGGAAGTATCAACCGTTATAACAAAGCGCGTATACTCTGCCGATACCAATTGTTTTAAAGTATCGCTCGGTACAAACTCCTCGGGTATTGTAACACCCACCGTTTCGGAATACGATAAAAGCGACGTTATTTTATCTTCTCTCAATAACCTTTGTGAAAGCTCCTGCTCAACCGACGGCTCGCCTTTGGGTACCATAAGCACCATAAGATTTGATTTGCCGAATATTTGCTCAATCGCGTCGGTATCGTCGCCAAGCTGTGTTCCCTCGCCGTAAACACCCGTCTGTCCGTATGTAAAATCGTTGTATTTTTGACCTATAAGCGACGGTATTGTAAGTATTACAAACACCACCAAAATCTGACGGTGAAATTTAAACACAATCTCGCCGAATTTTTTAAACGGCGGCATAAACATTTTGTGCTGTGTTTTATCTATAAGCTTATACGATAAAAGCGTTGCGCAGGGTAAAAACAAAAGCACGCTCACAAGCGAAATACCTATTGCCTTTGCCATAACAATACCCATATCGGGGCCTATTTTAAACCGCATTAAAATAAGCGCCGCAAAACCTATTACAGTGGTAAATCCGCTCGACATAACCGAACCGAACGATTTTTTAACCGCTTTAACCATTGCAGTATTTACATCATCATACTGCTCGCGCATTTCGCCGAAACGATGTACCAAAAATATTGAATAGTCCATAGATACCGCAAGCTGCAAAATACTGCCCGCCGAGTTGGTTACAAACGATATACTGCCGAAAAATAAGTTTGTTCCTCTGTTTATAGCAATTGCAATACCTATGGTAATTAAAAACAACACAGGTTCAAAGTATGATGTAGTGGTAAGAATTAAAATAATAAATACCAATATAACTGCAAGCACCATAATTTTTTGTACTTCTTTTTCGGTAAGAGTCATTGCGGTTGCGGAGTTTACCGCCTGGCCGCTCATTGCACCCTCATTGCCTATTATGGAGCGAATATCCGCTACTGCTTGCTTTTCTTTATCCTCGTTTATGGTTACCGTTAAAAGAGCGTTATTATCTTTATAATATTCTTCCAAGGTTTTTGTTTCAATAAATTCAAACGGCTGATAAACGTTTGCGGTATCATCAAGCCAGGTAACCTTTTCAACTCCGTCTACTTTTTCTATTTTCTTTTTTACCTCCAAAACCTGCGGTACGGTTACGTTACGCACCATAACGCGGGCATTCGGCACACCGTCGGTATACTGCTCGTTCATAACGTTGAGCGCTATTGTTGACGGCGCGGTATCGGGCAGGTAATCCATAAGGTTATAGTTTATTACAACAAACGTGGATGCAAACATACACACTGCCGTAATAATTATAAATGCCAATACAATAACCTTTTTGTATTTAAGCATCAATGCCAAAATCTTATCCATATATATGTACACGCCCCCTGAAAATATACAAGTGTATAAATTACTTGACAAAAGTATGTTTATATTATATAATGTATGCATAAAAGTTACAAGATACAGTTTTATTCTCTCGTAAGTTATACTGCATAATTTAAAATCTGTATAATAAATGTATAAAGAAGGTATTACTATGAACGAAAAAAACACAAATAAAGATGATTTAAGAATACGGCGTACATACAAACTGTTAAAAGCCGCATTGCTTGAACTCCTTAAAAAAGAACCGTTTGAAAAAATAACGGTAAAAGATATATGCGAGGAAGCAATGGTACACCGCACAACTTTTTACACACATTTTGAAGACAAGTACGATTTGCTGCGATACTGTATGCAGGAGCTCGAATCGCCATTTGAAACAATCGACATAAAAACTCCGTCCGTTGAGGGTTACAAGGAATATTATTCCCGCGTTGCAAAAAGTATACTTGAACACGTATACCAAAACAAAGACTTTTACAAAACCGTAATCCGCAAAAATTCGGAGGAGTCGTTTATAACCAATCTTGAAAAAGAGTTGTCAATTAAAATACACAATAAGCTCGAAATGTGCCAAAAGTCGGGGCTTAAACTGCCTATGCCCGCGGAGCTTTTGTCCTGTGTCTATTCGTCCGCCTGTATGAGTGCGGTTAAATGGTGGATAGAAAACGACGCTCCGTTTTCTATAGACCAACTTCTTAAATATATCGATTTAAATGTTGTATTTTAATTTTCGCCTATTTTTATTATAACATCATATTTTGAATAATCGGGCATATCGTCAAATACAAACACGGGCAGGTGCGGACAATTTAGCTTTGCGCGCATTGCGCCCGTGTACGCCCAATCCGATGACGTAACCGACAGTATATGTTCGCCAAACATTACGCTTTGACGGGTATAACACTTTTTTGCGCCCGTTATGCATACTTTTAAATTTTCTTTATCATTATATTTATTTAAAATTTGAGCGGTTTTATTTATTATTTTTGTATCGCTCAAAGCAACCCTCCTATAGCAAGACATTTCGGTATTTGTACAGCTTACAAAAGCAAAACACAGCATAGCAAACAGCGCACTTTTTATATATTTTGTATTTATAATATTAAATAATGAGTCGAGTATAATTGCAGCACCCAATAATGTATAAAATAAACTTCTAAAGGTTATTACATAGCTTTTAAGCACCGTAAACGGCGCAAACGATACTATGCACAGCCCGAGTGCAAACAGTATGTTTTTGCATATGCCGCAATTGCTTTTGTTTTTATACCCGCTTGCACACAGCAACAATAAAATTGCCGTAACAAAGAGTGCCGATATTTTAAACTCAAACATTTTAAAATCACCGTATATGCATTTTGCCGCCGCAAAAGCGCAGTCCTTTAAACTTTCGGCAAAATACGCAAGGTTAAAAAACTCCGCCTCTGCTCTGTTTGCAAACACTCCGTAGTTTCGCATTAAAAAATAATATATACCCACCAAAGCCAAATTAAAAAGCGTTACAAAAACTGCACTCCGTTTTTTAAGCAAAATACCAAAGTACAAACACATTGCCGTACTTACCGCTGCCGCCTGCTCATAAAAAAGCAATGAGCAAAGCTCAAATAACCAAAACAGCACAGCGGTATAAATACTTTTGCCGTAATTGGGCAGGCAAAGTATATATACCGCAATTTGCGCAAAGAAAAACGAAACAACTATTCTGTCCGCCGCGCTTATCCAATACACAGCCTCGGCATTGAGCGGATTTATAAGCGCCGCTATGCAAAACACATAAGATGTTTTTACATTTATTTTATTTAAATTGCTCTGCATTAAAAAAACACCCCAAATATGCATAGCGCAAATTATGGCATAAAGTATCAAAAGATTATTGTAAAATTTTGAGTAAAACACAATATCCAGCAAATTTGCAAGCGGACGTGACGCGCACGTACCTATCTTTATAAATACATCTTTTATGGGGTTTTTGTAAAGCGAATACACTTTAAGCTGAATGTAATCGTCCAAAAACGGATATATGTCAAATGACATTTTATATAAAAAAATTACCGTAAACAATGCAAAATATACCGCGTGTTTGTTATTTTTAAAATACTGTGCCATAATACGCTATTTTTGACGTGATAAAGATATTAGCTCTTTAAGCAAACATACACCGTCGTGTACCGCGCGTACGTCCGACGGAGAATGAGATAAAACCCGTACGGGATAATTAATGTACGGAATATTTAATTTTTTTATATAATATGCAATTTGTATATCAAGGCAAAAATCGTTTGCGGTAAGATATTTTTTGATTTTTTTGTATACGTCTGTTTTTATAAGCTTAAAACCGCACTGTGCGTCTATACCGTATGTTTTTAAAATTATACCCGACGCGGCACGGAATACGTTTGAAAGCGCATACCTGTATACGGGGTACTCTCCGCGTTCAACTCTTTTGCCAAATACCGCACCGCAGCCCTGCATTTTTTTGTATGCCGAAATCAAATTATGCGGTTCGTATGCCATATCGGCATCAAACATTGCCGCAGTATTGCCGCGCAGGTTTTCAAGACCGCACTTTACCGCATAACCTTTACCGTTGTTGTTTTTGCAATTTATTAAATTTATACCGCTTATGCCCGACAGTATTTTGCCCGTGTTATCGGTAGACCCGTCGTTTATTACTATTATTTCACATTCAATACCGTCAAGGCAGGCAAGCTTTGAAATTTGTTTTAAATTATCAACAGTATTTTTTATTTGATTTTGCTCATTATAAGCCGGTACTATTACAGATAAATCCATTTAAATCACCGTTTTTATAATTTGCATATCAATGTAAATTTTTCTTTTACGATTTATATATTTTTATTTTTTATTCATCTTCCAAATCAAGCGTAAAGCAAAATACAGCTCCGCCGTCCTTTGCGTTTTCGGCATAAATATTTCCGTTATGTGCGCTTATTATTGTTTTGCACACCGAAAGACCTATGCCCGAGTTTCTTTTTTTACTGTCCGACGAATTATATTCGGCACTCCCCGCGCCCGAAAATAAATTTGCAAGTTTATCTTTGGGTATGCCCGCACCGTTGTCTTTAATTTCAAATACAGCTTTTTTACCGTCAATATGTACATCCAGACAAAGTTTTGTCATACCCGATGCGTGCTGCACGGCATTTTCGAGTATGTTTACAAGCACTTGCTGAATTAAGAGAGCGTCCATAGGTATTATTATAAAATCGTCGGGTATATTTATATCTACCTCGCAATCGGGATAGTGTTTTGCAAATTTTAACAGCACCGAGTCTATAAGCTCGTCAAGTGCCGTCGGCTTTTTTATTATTTTTACACTTCCGCCGCCCAGCCTTGTTATTGAAAGCAAGTTTTCCACCATACGTGACAGCCATTGTGCCTCCTGGCATATACCCTCTATCATTTTACGCTTTTGTTTTTGGTCAAAGCTGTCCTCACTATCTATAAGCGCCGAGGCAGAACCGTAAATCGCCGTAAGAGGTGTTCTTAAATCGTGTGATACGGCACGCAAAAGATTTGCGCGCATTCTCTCTTTTTTGCTTTCATTTTTTATTGCCTCTTGTTTTTTTATTTTTGTTGTAAGCGCACAGGTAATACTTGCAATTATAATCATAATAACAGCCGAAACAAGATTTTCGGTAATGGTAAAATTAAACCTGAAAAACGGAAACGTAAATGCGTAATTTACCGCAAACACGCTTACCGCCGCCGACATAATACCGTATATATAACCGTGCGTTAATACCGATGTTAAAAACGCGCCGAGAATAAACACAGCCGGTATTACCGACACACCGTCAAATACATTGTGTATTGCAAGACACAGCGCAAAACACATAGCAATAATTAAAACGGTTACCGCAATATCTTTTAAAACAATTTTTGTACCGTTCATTTGTGCGCCTCCAAATACTTTTAAATATTAAATTTAAATATTATTCCTACAACCGCCGATATGGCAATAAATGCAACGGGGTGCCATTTAAGCTTTCTTGTGCAAACAAGCAAAACCACCGCAAGACAAGCACCCTGCCAAAAAAACGACGTCATTTTTGTGTCGAAAAAAGCAAGACGTGCCACACCAAGCCCCGCAACCGCAATAAGCGCCGTTGACGCGGAGCGCAGTCCGTAAAAAATATTTTTTACGGTTGTGCTGTTTTTAAATTTATCGAGTACGCCCGCAATAATAATTATAATTATTATTGACGGCGTTATAAGCCCGAGCGTTGCCGTAACCGAGCCTATAATGCCCGAGTTTAAAAAGCCCACATATGTTGCCATATTAATACCGAGCGGCCCGGGAGTTGACTCGGATATTGCCACAAGGTTTGATATATCGGCTATTGTAAGCCAATCGCACTTGTTTGCAAGCTCATACAAAAACGGAAGCGTTGCAAGACCGCCGCCGACTGCCAAAAGCCCTATTTTTAAAAACGCCAAATATATATTAATCAACAGCATCTCCTTTTGCCTCCTTTGTTAAACGTTTAATAACATATCCCGTAAAGCCCGCGCCTATAACAAGCCAAGCCGCCGAAACATTTAAAAATACCGACAAAACAAACACCGCCGCAAAAATAATATACGCCCATTTATCAACAAGCGAGCCTTTTGCAAGCTTTAACACGGCATTAAAAATAAGCACGCAAACACAAACGCGTATGCCGTTAAATGCATATTTTACCACCTCAATATCGGCATAATTTTTAACAAATGCCGCAATTACCGATATAATAACTATCGACGGAAACACAACGCCCAATGTTGCAAATATACCGCCCGCTATTTTCTTTCGCTTGTAGCCTATAAACGTTGCGGTATTTACCGCAATAACTCCCGGTGTACATTGACCTATGGCAAAATAATCCATAATCTCATTATCGGTTGCCCAACCGTACTTGTTTACAATGTCACGTTGAAGTATGGGAAGCATTGCATAACCGCCCCCAAACGTTACAGCGCCTATTTTGGCAAAAGCACAAAAAAGCTGTATTATCTCTTTCATAAACAAAATCTCCTTTTATTTTACTGCAAAATAATTTTATCAAAATTTGGGCAAATTGGCAATATACATTTGCAATAATTTATTGCACGGATTGTTATTTTATTTTGGAGGACTGTAATATTATGTCCTCAAATAAAAAAACAACCCGTATATTTTTATACGAATTGTTTTTTGTATTTAATTATTTTCAGCCAAAAAACCGTTCCACAGTTTTGTGCACATAAAGCATACCGCGCATCCCAAAAATGCAATAATTATCCAAGTAAGTATGGTTGCACTCCAGCCTAATTTATCCGAAATAACCGCAATACCGTACGTTGATATTGAACTTCCTATATATGTACAGCTGTTTAAAATACCCGACACAGTTGCAACACCGCCGCTTTTTTTGTAAAAAGGCGGCACCATACATATTAAAAGCAGGTTTACACCGTTCATACACCCTGTAAGCAATGCCGAAAAAAATACCGATAAAGCGGCATTTTTGCCCGATAAAACATACAGTACAAATGCCGATACGGTACCCAAAAAGAAAACCATTCCGGCACACTTTACAGGGTTATTTGGTATTGTCCTGTATAAACGCTCCGCAAGATGAAAACATATTACCGAAAATATGGGAAGTGCCACACCCGTAAATATAGACACAACATTAGACAAATGATACGTATCGGATATAAGCGACGGCATCCACGTTGTTATACCGTCACGCAACATACCCTGCAATACTATTGCAAGCATTATCATTATAAACATAGGCGTAAAAATTTTACCCCCGTCTTTTACCTTTGACGATGCCGTTTCGCACGGCGAAACATCAACACACAGCCTTTGCCAAATTCCCAACATAATAAGTGCGGCGGCACCGCAAATTATAAACACGCTCCGCCACCCCAAAAAGGCAATGGCAACGGGCGACAGCAAATACATAAGTATGGTACCTGCCGAGCTTCCCCACGATACAATAACCGTTGAGTGTTTGTATTCATCTTCCGTCATAAGCTCGCTCATAAGCTTAACCATAGGCGGCCACATAAAAGCCTGCGCAAAACCGTTTATTCCCCACAATACCGCCATTGTATATGTGCTTTTTGAAAACGGAAACAAAAGATTAACGATTGCCGTCACAATAAGCCCCATAAAGCAAAGCATTTTCGGTTTAAATTTATCTGCGCACACTCCGCTTATAAGCTGACCCAAACCGTACGTTACCGAGCTTGCCGTTACAGCCGTTGCAAGTGCGGCGCGCGCATAACCGGTATCGGACGCAATTTCCGAAATAACAGCGCCAAAATTAATCCTTGTCATATAGCTTACCATATATGTAAACGCAAAAAGTACCGCTATATGCATTGCGGATTTTTTGTTCATTGTAAAATTCCTCCTTGGTCCAAATCTCTCTTGCCCGCTAATCGTTATAAATAACTTTTTTATTTATATAGTCAAAACACAGTGAACGCTGACTTCTGAAAAAATTGTCACGGTTATTTCCCACACGTGCAATTCTTAAAAGTCCCAAATTTACGTCAACGCTTACAACATTAAAACAGTCGTATGTACGTGTATCTTTCTTTCTTGTTCCATCGCACCATCCGTCCCAATCGGTTGCACTCGGAACAGCCGTGTTTAAAACACCCGAGTCCGTTAAACCAAACAAATCGTGATGTTCGTGTCCCACAAGATTGCATATATGACATCCGCCGCCGTTTATAAATTCGGCAATAACATCTTCAAAAGGTGTTTTTGGGCATTTTCCCAACAAAGATACATAATCATTTTTTGTATGAAATGTAACGCCGTATGTATCGTTTACAAAATCGGACGGCTCATGCATTGCGGTAATTACACACAATCCCTTTTGTTTAGCGTCATCCAATACTTGTTTAAGCCAAGTGCACTGCAAATCCGTATCGTAATATAAATCAAGCACAATAATACGTATATTTGAATCGTCAAAATCTTTATAATATGTCATAGAATAATCACATTCGAGAAAATTTACATCAACAGCCGGGCAAGCGGCAAACAACAAATTATATACCGACTCTTTTGTGTTTTTTACCCATTTACGCGTTTTATAAGTGTCGTGATTTCCCACGCAATTGTATATAAGGCGGTCGCATCTTGCTCCGTAATTGTAAAAATCAACATAAATATCCTGATTACCTCCGCAATAATCACCCGTATGTACGGCAAAATCTATGTAATCTTTATAATAATTAACATATTCAACCATACGGTTCCACAAGTCAAGCACAGCGTGTACGTCCGAAAAATGCACAAACTGCAAGGGCTTAAACTTATCGTCAAATTTACTTTTAAAAAATTTTGTTCTGCTTGCACTTCCCTGTACAATCAGCGGTTCAACATCTCTGTTGAGTTCAATTATATTATTTGTATGTACCATAATTACTCTCCCCTGTTTTTTAAAAATTATATTACATTAATACCGTTTTCCGCATACAGCTGTTTTACAGTATCGGACAATTCGTTATCGGTAATAAATGTGTAACGCGGTGAAACATCATCTATTTTTATAAGCGCTTTTGTTTCATACTTACTGCTGTCGGCAATTACGTAAACTTTATCGGAGCGCTTTATCATACTCATTTGTACCGCAAGCAATTCTTCAACCCAATCGCAAATACCATATTTAATGGATATTGCCGACGGACACAAAAACAATTTCGGTATAAAAAGCCGCTCTATAACAGTAGTTGTGTGTACTCCGTAAAAACTTCTCTCGGACGGCATATAAGTACCTGCGCACAATATTACATTATTGCCCGTATTGCATAAAATTTCAAATACATCAAGAGAATGTGTAATAACGGTTAATTTTTCATACGTTTTTTTAATTTCGTGCGCAAGGCATATTGCGGTACTTCCCGTATCTATTCCCACAACATCGCCCTCGTTAATCATTTTAACCGCAGTTTTTGCAAGCATACTTTTTCGAATGTCGTGTTCTTCTTTGCGCACATTTAAATCGCGAAATATACTCGGTGCCTGATTGCGTACCGCACCGCCGTGTACCTTTTTTAAAATCCCCTCATTTTCAAGTACAATTAAATCGCGTCGCACCGTTTCAATCGACACATTAAATTTATTCATTAATTCTGCCGTTGTTACGGCGCCGTATTTTTCTATTTGTTTTGCTATATATTGCTGCCGTTCCTGTAAAAGCACAACAAATCACCTCACAATTGCAAATTATACCACATAAATCCACACTTGTCAACAACTATCAACTGTAAAAAATTACTTTAAATCATAAAAAATAAGTAAAAAAATATTGACTTTTAATATTTGTAATAGTATAATAGTATATAATAAAAGGTGATGACCAAAAACAAGTAAGCATATATCGGAGCGCGGAGAGAATTGCCGGGTGGTGCGAGGCAACGCATAAGAATATGCCGAATACATTTTGCGAGCTGTGCGCTGAACTTTGGCATATATTTGCTCATTAAGTAGGACGCAACGGGTGTGCCCGTTACAGCAATAAGGTATATATTTTTTATGTACCTGATAAGGCCGTATGCCGCGAGGTATCGGTAAATTGAGGTGGTACCACGGAAAAAGGCAATACAAAAAGGTTTGCTTATCCGTCCTCTGTATTTTTAAATACAGGGGATTTTTTTGTACTTTTTACTTACCCTGAAATAAAAAAGGAGAGAAAAAAATGCCTATTACAGAAATTTTAACAAAAAATGCGGATTTTTACCCAAACGATGTCTGTTTGGTTGAAATAAATCCCAAAAACGAAAAACCCGAAAGAATGACTTGGCGAGAATATTCGCTCATAGAGGCAAGTCCCAACGAAGCGTACCGTCAAGAAATTACCTGGAGCGGATTTAATAAAAAAGCAAACCGTTTTGCAAATTTGCTGCTCACACGCGGAATAAAAAAGGGCGATAAGGTTGCAATTTTGCTTATGAACTGCATAGAGTGGCTGCCCATATATTTTGGCATACTCAAAACGGGCGCGCTTGCGGTACCGCTTAACTACCGTTATACGGCAGATGAAATTAAATACTGTCTTAAACTTGCAGACGCGGACGCTATTATTTTCGGACCCGAATTTATAGGACGTGTTGAAGAAATATGCGACACAATACCACGTATAAAAGCTTGGTTTTATTTGGGTGAGGACTGCCCCACATTTGCCGAAAGCTATGACGAACTTGTTACATACTGCTCACAGCGTGCGCCCGAAATTACGCTGCACGATGATGATGAAGCCGCAATCTATTTTTCGTCGGGTACAACGGGTTTTCCAAAGGCGATAGTGCATAATCATATGTCGCTTATGCACGCGGCACGTACCGAACAGGCTCACCACGGGCAAACAAAAGATGATGTATTTTTATGTATACCTCCGCTCTACCATACGGGCGCAAAAATGCATTGGTTCGGCTCGTTTCTTGTAGGCGGAAAGGCAGTGCTTTTAAAAGGAGTTAAACCCGAGTGGATTTTAAAAGCCGCGTCGGAGGAAAAATGCACCATTGTGTGGCTGCTTGTACCCTGGGCACAGGATATACTCGACGCTATAGACCGCGGCGATATTAATTTAAAAGACTATGACCTATCGGCTTGGCGGCTTATGCACATAGGCGCGCAGCCCGTGCCAAAAAGCCTTATTAAACGCTGGCTTACACATTTTCCAAACCATAAGTACGACACAAACTACGGCCTTTCGGAGTCAATTGGGCCGGGATGTGTTCATTTGGGTGTGGATAATGTTGAAAAGGTAGGCGCAATAGGAAAAGCGGGATTTGGATGGAGTACAAAAATAGTAAATTCCGACCGCACACCCGTAAAGCAAGGCGAAGTGGGCGAGCTTGCCGTAAAAGGCCCGGGCGTTATGAATTGCTATTACAAAGATGAAAAAGCAACGGCTGAAGTGTTGGAAAACGGCTGGCTTTATACGGGCGATATGGCAATGGAGGACGAGGACGGATTTATATATTTGGTAGACCGCAAAAAGGACGTTATCATTTCGGGCGGTGAAAACCTGTACCCCGTACAGATAGAAGACTTTTTAAGAAAACACGATAAAATAAAAGATGTTGCGGTAATAGGCCTGCCCGACGCACGTTTGGGCGAAATTGCCGCCGCAATCATCGAATTGAAACCGGGGGAGACCGCAACCGAGGCCGAAATCAACGAATTCTGCCAGGAATTGCCGCGATACAAGCGCCCGCGCAAAATCATTTTCGCCGACGTCCCGCGCAACCCCACCGGCAAAATCGAAAAACCGGTGCTCCGCGCCCGCTATCGC
>USKN01000007.1 GCA_900555295.1 uncultured Eubacteriales bacterium | reverse complement strand
TCTCCTTGCTGTTTATATTAACATTATATAGTAGACTTTCCTGATTTTCAAGTTGATTTATAAAAAACTTAAAAAAACTAAAAAAAGCACTTGACAAACGCAAAACATTGTATTATAATACTATTGTATTAAGCAAGTAGTACAATGATACAACAAGGAGGTCTGTGTATGAAATGGGAATTTGATAACAAGCGGCCTATTTATTTGCAAATAGTGGAGCAAATAAAGCTTATGATTGTTTCGGGTGAATATAACCCCGGCGACAAACTTAAATCGGTGCGCGAATTGGCATATGACGCAAAGGTTAATCCCAATACTATGCAAAAGGCACTTGCCGAGCTTGAACGTGATAATTTGGTATTTGCAAACAGAACGGCGGGGCGGTTTATAACCGATGACGGCGATAAAATACAGCAGCTTAAATACGAAACGGCTCAATGCAAGGTCAGCGATTTTTTGCGTGATATGAACCAAATAGGGTACGACACCGAAAACGTAATAAACATAATTAAAAACTATAATGAGAGGAGACAAAAAAATGAGTGAAACAAATTTAAATGAAATTGTTGAAACAATTCCGAATAATTATATTTTTGAGTGTGATAGTTTGTGTAAAAAATACGGTCAAAAACAGGCGCTCAACAACGCAAGTTTTAAACTTGAAAAAGGTAAAATTGTAGGACTTTTGGGACCTAACGGGAGCGGCAAAACAACGCTTATAAAAATTGCAAACGGGCTTTTAACTCCCACAAGCGGCGATGTTTATATCGTAGGAATGAAACCGGGAAAAGAAACAAAAGCCATTGTATCGTATTTACCCGACTGCGTGTGCCTGCCCGATTGGCTTAACTCTTTGCAACTTGCAGATTTTTATATGTCTTTTTACAACGATTTTAACCGAGGTAAGGCCATTGAAATGCTTCAAAATCTAAAAATAGACGTAAATGCCAAATTTAAAACGCTTTCAAAAGGAACCAAAGAAAAAGTTCAGCTTATTTTAACAATGAGCCGCGAGGCAAAGCTTTATTTGCTTGATGAACCTATGGGCGGGGTTGACCCTGCAACACGTGATTATATTTTAAATACCATTATTTCAAATTATAATCAAAATTCAACCGTTGTAATTTCAACACATTTAATATCGGATGTGGAAAAAATACTTGACGAGGTTATTTTTATAAATAACGGCGAAATTGTGCTTACCGATACTGTAGACAATATAAGAGATACACAGGGTAAAAGTGTTGATGAGCTTTTTAGGGAGGTATTTAAATGTTAGCCAATGAAAAGAAATCAAACAAATTTGCAAGCCTTTTAAGGTATCAATTCAGTTCAACGGGCAGAGTGCTTTTGCCCATATATGCTGCAACTTTGATTGTGGGAATAATTACGGGTATTTTTATAAAAATTCAGGATAAACCCGTATTCAGCGATGTTACCATTGTGGGGGTATTTTTTGTGATTTGCGCTATTGCGTATGCGGTACTTATAATGGCGGCAATTTTGCTGGGCTACTTTTTTTCAATAACGAGATTTAAAAAAAGTATGCTCGAAACAGAGGGTTACCTTATGCATACACTCCCCGTTACGGCAGAGCAAAATGTTTTAGCCAATGCAATTACAGCGGTGGTATATCAAATTTTGGGTATAGTTACGGCAGGTATATCGGGTATTTTTATAATGCTTATTTGTGCAAATTTTGCTGAAATTGAATTTTATAATTTGTTTAACAGTCTTATGGCGATTATACGAAAATATGCGGGACAAATTGCGGCATATACAACCGAAACAATAGTATTATCCGTTATTTCTTTGTTTACCGCCAACTTTATGTTTTATGCGTCGCTTGCAATAGGCCACAGTTTTAACGGCAAAAGAGTATTTAAATCGATTTGTGCGTTTATAGGGTTTTATATTATTTCTCAAATAATAAACTTTAATCTTATAAATCCCGTAATGAATTTTTCAAACTCGTTTGACAGTGGAAATATGTATGCGGTTTTAATACCCGTTACAATAATTGAAGCGGTTTACGGAGCGGTTTATTTTATAATTACAACTTATTTTATTAAAAACAAGCTTAATTTGCATTAAAAAATCAAAAAAGGGTATTGACAAAATGCCCTTTTTGTTTGGTATGACGGGCATATCAATGCTCTGTGGTGAAAGTCCACCGAGGCGTAGTTACCAACGAACTCAAAAGCGACTTGCAAGTTTCACATCGCGAGGTGTGGGAGAGAAGAAGCAATAGCGAAATCGTAGCCTGACGTACAGAAACCTGATACTAAGGCGTATTAAGCGGATAAGTTGACAAACAGCAATGAAGTCCAAAAGGTAATCGTAACCTTAATGCGTAAATCAGGCAGGTAGACGAGGAAAGAACATTGGTTTATCCCGTGAGGTCTCATAGACAGAGAAATCTGTAGTAACAACGAACTATGAGAAGTCAGCAGAGGTCATAGTACCGAAAAAAATTTTTTTCGGGAAGGACTGAACAATTCAAAGCGTCAATTTGAAATGTATGTTTCAAACAGTAGCCTGACAAGATGTGAAACTGAAGCGTATTGGAGGGGAAACATCACAACATACGGCAATCTGTTTGAAAGCGGAAAGGAGAAGAGACGAAATATGTCAGAAATGCTTGAGAAGATACTTAGTGATGACAATATCAAAACCGCGTATAAAAGAGTATATGCCAACAAAGGTGCAGGCGGTGTAGACGGAATCACAATCAATGAGCTTGAAGAATATATGCAAGAACATTGGAAAAGTATCAAAGAACAAATCCGAGAGAGAAAGTACAAACCGCAACCGGTATTAAGGGTAGAAATCCCTAAACCAAACGGAGGAGTACGAAAACTCGGAATCCCCACGGTAATTGACAGAGTAATCGAACAGGCAATAACACAAGTACTAACCCCCATATTTGAGCCTGAGTTTAGCGAAAACAGTTATGGTTTCCGACCGAACAGAAGATGTGAGCAGGCAATAATTAAATTGCTTGAATACTTCAATGACGGATATATATGGATAGTTGATATTGACCTTGAGAAATTCTTTGACAATGTACCGCAAGATAAGTTGATGAGTTATGTCGGTAGAGTAATACACGACGGAGATACGGAAAGTTTAATCAGAAAATACCTTAAAGCGGGTGTTATGAATAAGGGCAAATACGAATCAACAGATGTAGGCACACCACAAGGGGGAAATTTATCACCACTACTCAGCAACATAATGTTAAATGAGCTTGACAAAGAGCTTGAAAGCAGAGAACAACGATTTACACGATATGCAGATGATGTAGTAATTGTGTTAAAAAGTAAAGCAGCTGCAACAAGGGTAATGTATTCCATAACAAAGTGGATAGAGAGAAAACTTGGCTTAAAGGTAAATGCAACAAAGACAAAGATAACACCGCCGAGTAAACTCAAATATCTGGGCTTTGGCTTTTGGAAAGGCAAAGAGGGATGGAAAGCAAGACCACATCAAGAGTCTGTAATGAAGTTCAAAAGAAAACTCAAAGCACTATGCAAACGGAGTTGGAACGTTGACTTAACATACCGAATTAAGAAGATTAACGAGGTAACGAGAGGATGGATAAACTACTTTCGGATAGGTTCGATGAAAACAAAACTTCACAGCATAGACGAACATCTAAGGACAATGATTAGGGTGATAATATGGAAGCAGTGGAAAACCGCAAAGAAAAGAGAATGGGGATTATTAAAACTCGGAGTTGAGAAGTGGATAGCCCACAAGATTGCAAATTGGGGAAACCATTATCAATTTGTTGCAACAAAATCGATTGTATCAAGAGCAATTTCAAAAGAAATACTGACCAAGCGAGGCTTAATCAGTATTTCAGACTACTACCAAAAGGTAGCACATATTTAATTTTGAATTGAACCGCCGTATGCCGAACGGCACGTACGGTGGTGTGAGAGGGCGATTTATTTCGCCCTACTCGATTGTATTTGCTTTTAGTTGGTTTTCTTTTTAATAAAATGCGATGTTTTTTAAAATATTTTAAAAAAGCAAAAAAATTAAAAAAAATAATAAAAAACAAAAAAATATTAAAAATTCTATTGAAAAATTATTATTTTTATAGTATAATAAGTAATGTCGTACAGCCGGGGCGGTAGCGGTGCCCTGTACTTGCAATCCGCTATAGCAAGGGTTATGTTCATTATGAGGGTAATGTATGTTTGTATGTGCTCGGCAAGTGGTGTTGAAGACTTGGCCTTACGCGGCGCAGCTGCATGAACCCGGTCAGGTGAGGAATCAAGCAGCCGTAAGTGTTTGCCTGCGAGTGCCGTAAGCTTTCCTGGTCGGAGCTAACTGCCGAGTTACGCATATGTATTATTATTCGAATTTTGAACGTACGGCATTTTTTGTTGTATTATTTTATATTTTTTATTAAGAGGGTGTGCAAATGGCATATCAAGCATTATACAGAAAGTGGCGGCCGAAAACATTTGATGATGTTATAGGTCAAAACCATATTATAAATACGCTTAAAAACGAAATAATTGAAAATAAAACCGCACACGCTTACCTTTTTACGGGTACGCGCGGAACGGGTAAAACATCAACAGCCAAAATATTTTCACGTGCTGTTAATTGCCAAAATCCGCAAAACGGCAATCCGTGTAATGAGTGCGATATATGCAAGGGGATTTTAAACGAGTCGATTTTAGATGTTATTGAAATAGACGCCGCGTCAAATACGGGTGTTGATAATATACGCGAAATTATAGAGCAGTGCCGTTATGCGGCGGCAAGCACCAAATATAAAATATATATTATAGACGAGGTTCATATGTTAAGCGAAAGCGCTTTTAATGCCTTGCTTAAGACCCTTGAGGAACCTCCCGAACACGTAAAATTTATTTTGGCAACAACAGAAGTGCATAAAGTGCCTGCCACAATTTTGTCGCGCTGTCAAAGATTTGACTTTAAAACGATTGACGCCTTTGAAATTGTTGAAGCAATGCGAAAAATACTGCTTGCCGAAAATATTGAGGTTGAAAATGACGCACTTGAATATGTGGCATTTTTGGGCGACGGTTCAATGCGTGATTCGTTGAGTATTCTTGACAGGTGTATTGCTTACTAAAGCGGCGAAATAACATATAACGACGTGGTTGAGGTTGTGGGAGCGCTTGACGATACCATATTGTTTGAAATGGTTGAAAATATTACCAAAGGTGAACTCAAACAGGTGCTGAATCTTTTTGAAAAATGCATATCCGGCGGAAAAAACCCCGATAATTTTGTTTTAATGCTTTTAAATTGCTACCGCGAAGTGTTGAGATATAAAGTGTGCGGCAGTATAACCGATGTAAGCAAAAAGCGTTTGTCACTCATAAAAAAAGCGGCAGAGTATATATCTACGGAGGAATGTATGCGTGCTATAGATATATTGGCACGGCTTGTGCGTGATATTAAAGACGTGGGGAATGTGCGCGTGCTTACAGAGTGTACTCTTGTACGTCTTTCGCATAAAGAGTATTATGATGATACGGCAAGTATGGTATCGCGTATTGCAGCGCTTGAAAATAAAATTGAAGCGCTTAAATATGTTTCGGTACAGCAAACGGATAAAAATATTAAAGACGGAGAAAATAGCAAAGGCAATGAAATTTTGCCCAATAAAGAAAAAACAAACGACGATTACAGTGATTTGCCGCCCGAGCCTGCCGATATTCAGGGTGAATACGAACCGTATATACCCGATGAATATATTGAAAACGAAAAAAAAGATAATTCGGGCAATGTTTCGAAGCATTGTGTAGATGCGGCGGGAGGCAGTGCGGTACAGCTTGCGGCGTCAAAATGGGACGAAATTACGGATAAGTTAAGCAAAGACGGGCAATTGGTACTGTTTTACAAGCTTATGAATGTAAAGGCAAGAGGAAACGGAAATTGCCTTGAACTTATGTTTGACAGCAATGAGGCAAAAGATGATTTTAACAACAAAAACAACATAAATAAACTTAAAGACATTATAAAGAATATGTTTGCCGTTGATGTGGATATAAAATGCTTTGCAGACGGTAATTTCTTTACCGATTCTAAAGATACTCCGTCCGAAATTTTCAGCAATCTACAAAAACAGGCTGATGTTTTTCCGCTTAATATTAAAATTGAATAAAAATGAAGTGCAAAAATTGACATTTTTCACAGTTGGTGATATAATATATCATTATTGAGAAATGACCGCAAAAATGTTGCATATATAAAAGATCGATTGGAGGCAAAAGAAAATGAAAATAGCAATTCTTGGATTTGGTACCGTAGGTTCGGGTACTTACGAAATTATATCGCAAACAAACAGCGTTATATTAAAAAATACGGGGAGTAATCTTGAGGTAAAATATATTCTTGATATACGCGATTTTTCATCACGCAGTGACGCACATTTGTTTGTTAATGACTTTGATATAATATTAAACGACCCCGAAGTTGATACGGTAATTGAAACAATAGGCGGATTAAACCCTGCTTTTGATTATAGTATGAAAGCGCTTAGAAACGGTAAAAATGTTATTACCTCCAACAAAGAGCTTGTTGCAACATACGGGAACGAACTTATACAAACAGCGGTTGATAATAATGTTAAATATATGTTTGAGGCAAGCGTCGGCGGCGGTATTCCTATTATACGTCAGCTTTTTCATTGCTTTACCTGCAACGAAATAACCGAAATAAAAGGTATATTAAACGGTACAACCAATTATATTTTAACACAAATGTTTAAAAACGGCGAAAGCTTTGAACAGGCGCTTAAAGCCGCACAGCAAAAGGGATATGCCGAAAAAGACCCGACTGCCGATATTGAGGGACAGGATACCTGCAAAAAAATATGTATTTTATCGTCGGTTATATCAGGTAAAAGCGTAGATTTTAAAAATGTATATACCGAGGGCATAACTAAAATTTCAAAAGAAGATACCGAATTTGCACAGGTTTTGGGATATTGTATCCGCCTTATAGGAGAAAGCATTATGGGTGACGACGGATATATGCAAGTGCACGTTGCACCAATGCTTATTGACAATGAGCATATTTTTTCCAAAATAGAAGATGTGTATAACGGCATAATTGTAAAAGGACAAATGACCGACGATACAATGAGTTACGGCCGCGGGGCAGGTAAATTGCCGACGGCAAGCGCTGTTGTGGCGGACGCAATTGAGGTTGAAAAAAACAAAAAAATACCGTATATGCGCCCATGGAAAAAAGCGGACAAAAATTATGTTGTACCGCACGATGAATACGAAAGAAAGTATTATTTAAGATGTGAAACTCAAAACAGAACGGGGCTTATGGAGGAGATAGAAAAGACTTTTGGTATTACCGATTCCTGCGATACTCCTGAAAACGAAGTTGCCGTTATAACAAATGCAGTTAAGTTTAAAGATATTTCGCAATACAAACCAGAATGCGGAACGGTATTGTCGCTTATTGAAGTTATGAAATAATAGCGGGGTGACTTAATATGATTAAAGTCAGGGTTCCCGCGTCAACGGCTAATCTTGGTTCGGGTTTTGACTGTATGGGTATAGCGCTTAAACTGTACAATACAGCCGAATTTGAAGAAACGGACGGCGGGCTTGAAATAAATATACTCGACGAAACAAAAAAAAATTTGCCAACAGATGAAAACAACTACATATACAGAGCAATGAAGCGTGTTTTTGACAGAGTGGGCATATATCCTAAAGGAATACGTATAAGTATTAAAAACGATATTCCCATTACACGCGGGCTCGGCAGCAGTTCTGCCTGCCTTGCTTTGGGTCTTGTAGGTGCAAACGAAATGATAGGAAAGCCTTTTACAAGGGACGAACTTTTAAATATTGCCTGCAGTATTGAAGGGCATCCCGATAATGTAACGCCTACATTTGCCGGCGGACTTACAGTTGCGGTGAATGACGGTGGAAAAATACATTACACAAAAACTGAGGTAGACAGCAAAATTAAATTTGCCGCTATGATCCCCAATTTTCACTTGGCTACAAAAAAGGCAAGGTTAATATTGCCGCGCAAGGTTTTTCACAGGAGTGCGGTATATAATGTATCTCATGCCGCATATTTTGCATCGGCTGTTGCAAAGGGTGATTTCAGCTCGTTTTCGATAGGCGTTAAAGATAAACTGCATCAAAAATACAGATTTGGGCTTATTAAAAGCGCCGAATATATAATACGTTCGTCAAAACGATTTGGTGCGCTTTGCGGGTATTTAAGCGGAGCGGGTCCCACAATAATAAGCGTACTTGACGGCAATTATGATGATTACTGCTATAAAATGAATAATTTAATTGAAACAAATTTAAAGGATTGGTATTTGTTATTACTTGAGGCAGATAACGATGGTGTTACCGCCGAAATAATATAAATTTTGGTACATTGTAAAAATCGGGCAATGATGTTCGTTCACATTCAAAATGCGGTAAAATTTATAATGATAGCACTATACATTGAGAGAATTACCGCAAGGTAATTCTCTTTAATATTTTTAAAAAGGATTGGTATACTTATAATGGATAAAAAACACATTTGTACCGTAAATGAAAATGACAGAACAGAGGGCAGAAATCCTGTTCTTGAGGCTTTAAAATCGGGCAGAGAAATAGATAAATTATATATTCAAAAAGGCGACAGAGGCGGAACACTCGGTAAAATTGCCGCTATGGCAAAAAAAAGAGGTATTGTAATTGTTGATGCCGATAAATTTAAACTCGATAAAATGAGTGTAACGGGAGCGCACCAAGGTGTAATAGCACTTTCAGCGGTTAAGGAATATTCCACCGTTGACGATATTTTAAATTTGGCAAAAGAAAAAAACGAGCCGCCTTTTTTGGTAATATGCGACGAAATAAACGACCCTCATAATTTGGGGTCTGTTATAAGAACCGCAAATGCCGCGGGTGTACACGGTGTAATAGTACCCAAACGCGGAAGCGTAGGGCTTACTGCAACCGTTGCAAAATCAAGCGCGGGAGCGGTTGAATATACACCTGTTGCAAAGGTAACTAATTTGGCGCAAACAATCGATAAACTTAAAGAAAAAAATATTTGGATTACGGGTGCCGATATGAATGGCGAAAACACAATTCACAACCAGGATTTTTCGGGCGGTATTGCCATTGTAATAGGAAGCGAGGGTTATGGTATATCGCGTCTTATAAAAGAAAAGTGCGATTTTCTTGTTAAAATACCAATGTTTGGAAAAATTACATCTCTTAACGCGTCGGTAGCCGGTGCACTTATGATATACGAAGCGGTGAGATGCAGAATAAAATAACCGAACAGTATTAAAAATTCTTCATATGTTATTTAAGTGAGGAGTGTTTACAATGAAAAAAATACAATTTACGGTAACGGGTATGAACTGCGCGGCTTGTTCCGCGTCTGTAACGCGAACGCTTACATCTCTTGACGGTACAAGCGGTGTAAACGTAAATTTAACAACAGGCAAAACATATGTGGTATTTGATGAAAATAAGCTAAATGAACAAAAAATATATGAATCGGTTAAGCAAATAGGATTTGGCGTATCCGACAGCACATTTAAAAAGGTGTATGCCGACAGCGAAAAACATTTGCATAACGTTTTTGTAAACTTAATTACGGCGCTTGTTTTTGCCATACCTCTTTTTTATATTTCTATGGGGCATATGATGAATATGTATATACCCAAAATTATAATGCCCGATGAACATATTGTAAATTATGCCATTGTACAGCTTGTGCTTTGTATAGGGTGTATTTATGCCGGACGTGATTTTTTTTTGTCGGGATTTACAAAGTTTTTTCATAAAAGCCCCAATATGGATACATTGGTTGCTTTCGGCTCGGCGGCATCGTTTTTGTACAGTATATATGTAACGGTTGAAATAATAATAACAAAAGACCCGCATCACGCACATCATTTATACTATGAGTCGGCAGGCGTAATACTTGCGCTTGTACTTGTGGGCAAGTATCTTGAGTCGAGAAGCAAACTTAAAACCAACTCGGCATTAAGGCTTTTAAGCGATATGCAGCCGGATACGGCGGTTGTTGAAAAGGACGGCGTTCAAACCCGTGTAAGCATAAATGATGTAAAAATAGGCGATATAATTGTTGTAAAACAGGGTGACAAACTTCCCGCCGACGGCGAGATAGTATGGGGCAATGCTAATTTTGATGAGTCTATGCTCACAGGTGAACCCGTGGCGGCTGCCAAACAGCAGGGTGATAACGTTTTTGCGGGGTGCATATGTTCAAACGGTGCCGTTAAGATACGTGTTACTGTTGATATGTGCGATACCGTTCTTTCGGGTATTATAAATATGGTTGAGCAGGCAAGCGGTTCAAAGCCGCCCATATCACGTATTGCTGATAAAATATGCGGAGTTTTTGTTCCCGTTGTTTTGGGCATAGCGCTGCTAACATTTGCAGTGTGGCTTATTGTCGGTAAAGGATTGGCTTTTTCACTCGGTATGGCAGTATCGGTACTTGTAATAGCTTGCCCATGTGCATTGGGTCTTGCAACACCTACGGCAGTAACCGTTGCAATGGGTAAAGCGGCTCAAAGCGGAATTTTAATTAAAAATGCCGAAGTTCTTGAAGTATTAAAGGATATAGATACGGTTTGCTTTGATAAAACGGGTACGCTTACGGTTGGCAAACCGCGTATAACGGATTTTTCGTTTAAAAATGATTTTGATAAAATTATTGCTGATTGCGCAGCTCTTGAAAAGCTTTCGGAACATCCTCTTGCAGACGCGTTTTTGGAATATTGTACAGATAATAAAATAAATATATTCCAAAATTCGGCGGATGATTTTGAGGCAATTGCGGGAAAGGGCATAAAAGGCAGAGTAAACGGTACAGAGTATTTAATAGGAAGCAAACGTTTTTTAACCGAAAATGATATTGAAGTAAACGAACCCGAAAAAAACGGTACAATAGTATATGTTTCGGCATATGACGGTACCAAAAGACAAACGGGGTATATTTGTATAAATGATGAACTGAAACCCAATGTTGCACATATAATAAAAAAAATAAAAAGTATGGGTATAAAAGTTGCAATTATTTCGGGTGACTCAAAAAAGAATGTTGAATATATAAAAGACCTCATAAATGCGGATATTGCATACTCGGAGGTTATGCCGCAGGACAAAGCCGATATTGTTAAACAGCTTCAAAAGCAAGGCAAAACCGCAATGGTTGGCGACGGAATTAACGACGCGGTTGCGCTGTCGCTTGCCGATGTGGGCATATCTATGGGCAGCGGTACCGACATTGCCGCAGAGTCGTCGGATATTGTAATATTGAGCGACAGTATAGACAGTGTGTACTCGGCAATTAAATTAAGTGAGGTTACCATTAAAAATATAAAGCAAAACCTGTTTTTTGCTCTTATATATAATGCAATACTTATTCCTGTTGCGGCAGGTGTTTTGTATCCGTTATTTGAACTTAAACTCAATCCTATGATTGCGTCGGGTGCTATGGCATTGAGTTCGGTATCGGTTGTAACAAACGCAATAAGAATAAAATACAAAAAAACACAGTAAAAAATTTTGGGGAGGATAACCAATGAAAAAGGCAATTATATCGGTAATAGGAAAAGATTGTGTGGGTATTATATACAGGGTTTCGGCGGTGCTTGCCGAACACAATGTAAATATTCTTGATATATCACAAACAATATTAAACGATATGTTTACAATGATGATGATAACTGATATTCAAAATATGAATATTGCATATGATGAACTCTCGTCACGCTTGGCGGAGGAGGGTAAAAAGATAGGCGTTGAAATAAGAATACAGCTTGAAGATATATTTGAAGCTATGCACAGAATATAGTATAATCGGGGTGAATTGAATGATAAACAGTTACGAGGCACGGGAAACCATTAATATGATAGACAACGAGCATCTTGATATACGTACTATAACTATGGGTATATCACTGCTTGACTGCGCAGACGGGGATTTAAACAAATCTCTTGATAAAATATACGACAAAATTACGCATAAAGCGGAAAATTTGGTTAAAACGGGTGCCGATATTGAAAGTGAATACGGTATACCCATTATAAACAAACGAATATCTGTAACCCCCGTTTCGCTTATTACGGGAAAACGTACGCCCGATGAGTGCGTAAAGTTTGCTCAAACACTTGACAGGGCGGGAAAAAATGTGGGAGTTAATTTTATAGGAGGATATTCGGCATTGGTGCATAAGGGTTTTACCGATGCGGACAGGGCGCTTATAGAATCAATTCCGCAAGCACTTGCAAGTACCGATATTGTTTGTTCGTCGGTTAATGTGGGTACAACCAAAAGCGGCATAAATATGGACGCGGTAAAACAAATGGGCATTGTTATTAAAGAGGCGGCGCACCTTACCGAAAAATCAGATGGATTTGGCTGTGCCAAGCTTGTTGTTTTTTGCAATGCGGTTGAAGATAATCCGTTTATGGCAGGAGCGTTTTTGGGCGCAGGTGAGCCCGAGTGTGTTATAAATGTTGGAGTAAGCGGCCCCGGAGTTGTAAAGTGCGCTCTTGAAAAAGTAAAAGGAAAAGATTTTGGAGTGGTTGCCGAAACGGTTAAAAAGACGGCATTTAAAATTACACGTATGGGTCAGCTTGTTGCGTCGGAGGCGTCAAAAAGGCTTAATATACCGTTTGGTATTGTTGATTTGTCGCTTGCGCCAACACCGGCAGTAGGAGATTCGGTGGCATACATACTTGAAGAAATGGGTCTTGAAAAGTGCGGAACACACGGTACAACCGCGGCACTTGCACTTTTAAACGACGCTGTAAAAAAAGGCGGTATATTTGCGTCATCATATGTGGGCGGTTTAAGCGGTGCTTTTATTCCCGTGAGCGAAGACGCAGGTATGATATCGGCAGCAAAATGCGGTGCGCTTTCGCTCGATAAATTGGAGGCTATGACGTGTGTGTGTTCGGTAGGTCTTGATATGATTGTAATTCCTGGTGATACATCGGCTGCCACAATATCTGCAATTATAGCCGATGAAGCGGCAATAGGTATGATAAACAACAAAACCACCGCCGTGCGTATAATACCGGCGCCAAACAAAAAGGTTGGAGATACCGTTGAATTCGGCGGTTTGCTCGGCAGCGGCCCCGTTATGAGTGTAAGCGGATATAAAAGCGATGATTTTATAAATCGCGGCGGAAGAATACCGGCACCTATACACAGTTTGAGAAATTAGTTGCCTTTACAAACGATAAAGCAGGGAATTACAGTTTGTTTTACTGTTTCCATATATATCTTTTTACGTAAGGAGATGAGATTTATGAGTGATATAACAAATGATATCATTGAAAAAATTATCGATATCGAAAAAAGAGCAAATGATATAGTAAGCATTGCCGATGAAAAGAAAAAAAGTTTTAATTATGAAGTGGAACAAGAAATTAAAAAAATCGATGACGAGTATATGGCAAAAGCTAATGCCAAGGTTAAGCAAATAGCACAGCTTGAAACGAGTCACGCGTCGGAGAGCGAAGCAAAATCACAGCAATATCTCAATGAAAAAAAAGCGGAGCTCAAGCAGTTTTACGACAAAAACAAACAAGTATGGCTCGAAAATTTATTTGAACAGATTACAAAGTAACAGACAAGAGGTGAGCAATATGGATATGTCGGTATTGACAAATTCCGCCTTGGCCGTAAAAATAAAGGCAATGAAAGGCAAACTTTTAACTGCCACACAATACGGCGGACTTATAGGGTGTGAAAGCGTAAGCGAAGTTGCCGAATATCTTAAGCAAAATTCCGTTTATTCCGATATTTACAAAGTTGCAAATGAAACGGGAATACACCGCGGCGCTATGGAAATGTATCTTACCGATACAAATGTTGACGATTATGAAAAGTTATACAGATTTTGCGGTAAGGAAGAGCGAAAACTTCTTGATTTGATTTTTTCGCTGTACGAAATAAACGCAATTGTAAAAGTGGCGAGAAGTTTGTATACAAAACAAACAACATCGGAAGAACTCGGTGATTTTTTAAAACGTCATATAGATATTGATACGGAAAAATTAAGCAAGGCGGAAAATATGGAAAATTTGGTTGAATTACTTGTAAATACAGAGTATTACAAACCGCTTAAAGCGTTGCTCGATAATCCGTCGTATAAAGACGTTTCGATATTTGATGTTGAAATGACGCTGAATATTGTGTATTACAAAAAAATAATGGATTTTGCAAAAAAAATAAAAAACAAAAGCGAACGCGAACTGTTTACAAGGTTTTACGGGAGTATAATAGATATATTAAATATAAACTGTGTTTACAGATGCAGGTTTAATTTTAATATAGAAAGCGAATATATTTACGGCTATATTATACCGTATCACTTTAGAATAAGCAGCGACACCGTTATTTCAATGGCACGCGCCGAATCGCGCAGGGCGCTTATAGAGCAAATTAAACAAACACCGTATGCAAATCTTATAGGCGATAATTTTACAATTGCGTTTGAACGCTTTTTAAAAGATATGTCGTGCAGAATACTTGAAAGCCACCCGTACAGTATGATTTGCCTGTCGTGCTATTTTAAGCTTAAAGAAATTGAAAACTTTAACTTGATTTCCATTATTGAGGGAATACGCTATTCTCTTAATAAAGATGAAATACAAAGTTTAATAATTGCATAGGAGAGGAGGAGCATAATGGCAGTTAAAAAAATGAACCTAATAAACATTGTGGGATTGCTTAAAGATTACGAGTATGTTTTGCAGAATTTTGTTATGAGCCATAATATACATTTGGAAAATGCAATGTCTGCGCTTGAAAATGCAAAAAACTTAAAGCCGTTTGAAAGCATAAATCCGTATTCGGACAAATTTAAAGAATTAAGCGAACTTACAAATGCTTTTCCCGAAATAAAAAGCCGTACCGTTAAAGGAACGGTAAGCGAGAAAAACATTGAAGATACGGTTAATGCCGTAAAAAAAATAAAATCGGATTACCAAAGTGAATGTAATGCGATTGATAATGAAATTGAAATTACACGACAGCTTATAACACAGCTTGAACCGCTGCGCGGAATTGATTTTGATATAAGCTCAATGTTTGATTTTAATTTTGTTAAGGTAGGTTACGGAAAAATGCCGAAAGAAAGCTATAAAAAGCTTAATACATATTTAAGCGATATAGAGGCATTTTTTATTAAGGGTTACGAAAACAAAGACTTTGTATGGGGCCTTTGTTTTGCACCGAGTTCATTGGAGGATAAAATAAACCGTATTTTTTCATCTCTGTATTTTGAAAAAATAGATTTTGCCGAAAGGGTAAACGGCGTTCCCGATGAAGCAATAGAAAACTTAAAAAAAGAACTTGCCGATTTGGAACAAAAAAAAGAAAGCTCAAAACAAAAACTGTTTGACTACATTAATAATAACATTGATACACTTACACTGTATTACAAAAAAATATGTATGCTTTATAAAATAAGCGAAATAAAAAAATACGGTGTACACAGCGAAACGTCGTTTTATATTGTAGGCTGGGCAGATGACGACGAGGTTAAAAAGTTGGAGCACGAGGCAAAAAAAATACCGCAGCTTGTGGTATTGTCGGAGCCGGCAAGCGAGGCACCGAAACATATAAAACCGCCTACGCTTTTAAAAAACAATTTTGCGTTTAAACCGTTTGAATTTTTTGTAAAAATGTACGGGCTTCCGTCGTACGGTGAAATTGACCCGACTTCCGTTGTTGCAATAACATATATGCTTATGTTCGGCATAATGTTTGGCGATGTGGGGCAGGGGCTGGTACTTTCGATTGCAGGATTTTTGCTGTATAAACTCAAAAAAATAGATTTGGGCGCCATAGCGGGATTTGCAGGAATATTTTCGATAATATTCGGCTTTTTATACGGCTCGGTATTCGGTTATGAAGACGTAATAAAAGCTACGCTTATACGGCCTATGGAAAACATTATGACAATGCTCGGTGCGGCAATAGCGCTCGGTGTTGTAATAATTGTTGCGGCAATGATATTAAATGTTGCGTCATCTGTAAAAAAACGTCAGTTCGGACGTGCATTATTCAGCCAAAACGGTTTTGCTGGACTTATATTCTATCTTGCAATTATTGTGGGAATTATACTTATGTTTGTAAAAGGCATAACGGTATTTACGGCAGTGTACAATATAATATTTATTGTAATTCCGCTTCTTATGATTTTTTTGCAGGAGCCGCTCACACGTCTTATAGCACGTGAAAAACAGCTTATATCGGGCAGTAAGGGCGAATTTGTTTTGGAAAGTTTTTTTGAACTTTTTGAAATACTTTTAAGTTTTGTAACAAACACAATTTCATTTGTGCGTGTGGGCGCATTTGCCCTTAACCACGTAGGTATGATGAGCGTTGTGTTTATATTTGCCAAAATGGCAAGCGGGGCCGGAAGTATTGCGGTTGTGGTAATAGGCAATATATTTGTAATGTGCCTTGAAGGTCTTATTGTGGGTATTCAGGTATTAAGACTTGAATTTTATGAGATTTTCAGCAGATTTTACGACGGCGACGGTAAAGAATTTAAATCAATAAAACAAAAAGAATTTAATTAACTAATGGAGGGGTTTATTATGACTACATTAATCAGTATTTTATTAACTTTAAGTATTTTGGTTCCTTTCGGAGCGTATTTTATCGGTTCAAAGAGTGCGGCAAGCGGCAAAAAAGCACTCGGTGCAAACATTTTTTCATTCTTTACGGTATTAATTGTGGGTGCGGTTTATATGCTTTCGGCAACAAATGTTTCGGCAGCTGCGGGAACATCAAATGTTGAAGGTCTTGCATACCTTGCGGCGGCACTTGTTACGGGTCTTGCCACAATCGGTGCCGGTATTGCGGTTGCGGCTGCGTCAAGTGCGGCTCTCGGCGCTATAAGCGAGGACCCAAAGGTAATGGGTAAAGCGCTTATATTTGTTGCTCTTGCCGAAGGTATTGCGCTTTACGGTTTGCTTGTATCGTTTACAATACTCGGTAAATTTTAATACATAACATAGGAAGTGGTATAATATGAGAATGTATCTTTTGAGCGATAATATAGATACACAAATCGGTATGCGCCTTGCAGGGGTGGATGGCAGACTTATAAAAAGCGGACAAAGCATAAAAGACGCCTTTGGCGAACTTTGCGCCGATAAAAGCATTGCCGTAATTCTTGTAACCGAAAAGCTTGCCGATATGTACAGCGAGTGCATTAATGATTTAAAATGACTCATAATGAGCCGCTTGTTGTTGAAATACCCGACAGGCACGGTACAATGCGCCCGGCAAATCCCATAACTTCGTATGTAACCGACGCAATCGGTCTTAAACTCTGATGCTGAAAGGAATGATAAGGCTATGGTATCTGTAGATGATAAATTTGATAAATTCAGCAGTATTATTTTAAACGACGCTGCTAAAAAACGCGATGCCGAACTTAAAAAACTTGAACATAAAAAAAGCGAAATGCTTGAAAAAGCACACGATGATATTCTTGAAAAAGCATACAAAATAGTGCAAAAAGGTGTTGCCGATGCAAGAAAAAACTCCGATGTATCGGCGGCAAAAGGCCCGGCACAGGCAAAAAAAGAAGTGCTTTTATACAGGGCGTCGCTTGTTGATGAACTCTTTGGAGAATTAATTAAAAAAATAAACGAATATAAAAAAACGGATGAGTATTTTGTATCTCTTTGCCAAATGACAGATAACGCTTTAAAAGAAATTAACAGTGATGATGCCGTAATTTGTATTGATAAATCCGATGAAGATTTAAAAGATAAACTTGCGCAAAAATACGGTTTGCCCGTTATAACTGTATCGGGCATAACAGGCGGAGTGTCGGTAAGGTCGGCAAAAGCCGGCAAGGCGGCAAATAATACATATGCCGAAAAAATTGAAATGCTAAAAGGGAATTTTTTAAATTCCGTAAAGTTTACAATCTAAATAAAAGTTGGTGTATAAAATGGCTAAAAACGGATATATATACGGAATTAACGGACCGGTTGTTACGGTTAAGGGCACAAACGAACTTAAAATGATGGAAATGGTTCGTGTGGGAAGCGATAAACTTATAGGCGAAGTTATAGGTATAGACAACGGCAAAACAACCGTTCAGGTATACGAAGAAACAACATCGCTTAAATTAAACGAACCTGTATTCGGTACGGGGGAATCGATGAGCGTTACGCTTGCTCCGGGAATTATAGGCTCCACCTTTGACGGTATAGAACGTCCGCTTGCAACAATGGCGGATTTGAGCGGCGCATTTATAGGCAAAGGCATAAGCGTTGCAAGCCTTGACGAGCAAAAATTGTGGAATGTAAAAATAACGGCTTGCAAGGGCGATAAGTTAAAAGGCGGCGATATAATTGCCGAGGTGCAGGAAACACCGTCCATACTCCACAAAATAACCGTGCCGCCCGATATGAAAAATGTTACCGTTGTATCGGTAAAAGGCGACGGAGAATATAATATATGCGAGCCTCTTGTAACGGTAGAGGACAGCGAAGGTGTACAGCATAATTTAACAATGAAACAAAAATGGCCCATAAGAACACCCCGTCCGTATATTGAACGCAAAATATTAGATGTACCGCTTGTAACGGGACAAAGAGTAATAGACGCACTTTTTCCGATTGCAAAAGGCGGAACGGCGGCAATACCCGGCGGTTTCGGTACAGGCAAAACAATGACACAGCATCAGCTTGCAAAATGGTCTGATGCCGATATAATTGTTTACATAGGATGCGGAGAACGCGGAAATGAAATGACGCAGGTTTTGGAGGATTTTTCAAAACTTATAGACCCGCGAACAGGTAAATCGCTTATGGACAGAACGGTGCTTATTGCAAATACGTCCAATATGCCCGTTGCGGCAAGGGAAGCTTGTATTTATACGGGTATTACACTTGCAGAGTATTACCGTGATATGGGGTATAATGTTGCAATTATGGCAGACTCCACATCAAGATGGGCGGAAGCATTGAGAGAAATATCTGGACGTTTGGAAGAAATGCCTGCGGAGGAAGGTTTTCCCGCATATTTGCCGTCAAGACTTTCGTCGTTTTACGAGCGTGCCGGTATGGTAGAAAATTTAAACGGCACAAGCGGTTCAATAACAATTATAGGTGCGGTATCACCGCAGGGCGGTGACTTTTCGGAACCTGTTACACAAAACACAAAGCGTTTTATAAGATGTTTTTGGGCGCTTGACAAAGCACTTGCATATCAGCGTCATTACCCTGCAATCAATTGGCTTAACAGTTATAGTGAATATACCGACGATATGCAAAAGTGGTACGAAACCGAGGTTGCCGAAGATTTTGATGACGTACGTGCGCGGATTGCACGTGTTTTGGGCGAAGAAAGCTCACTTATGGAAATAGTAAAGCTCATTGGTGCCGACGTATTGCCCGACAGTCAAAAAATTGTACTTGAAACGGCGGCGGTTATTAGACTCGGATTTTTGCAGCAGAATGCTTTTCACAGCGTAGATACGTTTGTACCGCTCAAAAAGCAATATAATATGATGAAAACCATACTGTATTTATATGACACGTCACTTAAAATAATCGAAAAAAATATTCCTATATCCGAAATTAAAAAAACAGGAATATTTTCTAAACTTATATCGGTTAAATATGATGTTGCAAATGATGACGAAAAGGCATTTGATAATTTGAAAAAGGATATCGACAAAGTTTATGCCGGTATATGCGAAAAATATGCAAACTAAATGCGGGAGGTGACATAAAAATGTCGATAGAATATATTGGATTTAGTGAAATAAACGGGCCGCTTGCGGTGCTCGATAACGTAGGCGACTGTTCGTATGAAGAAATAGTTGAAATAACTCTTGACAGCGGCGAAAAACGTCTTGGACAGGTTATTACCATTGACGGAAAAAAAGCGGTTGTTCAGGTGTTTGAGGGTACGGTGGGAATATCAAAAACCAATGCGGTATCACATCTTACGGGCGAACCGCTTAAAATACCGCTGTCAAAAGAAATATTGGGCAGGACATTTGACGGTATAGGCCGTCCGATTGACGGTATGGGTCCCATTTATGCCGACGTCACCGCAAATGTAAACGGCAAGCCCATAAACCCCGTAAAAAGAGTATATCCGCGTAACTTTATACAAACGGGTATTTCGGCAATAGACGGACTTACAACACTTATAAGAGGACAAAAACTTCCTATTTTTTCGGGTAACGGTCTTGCACACGACAGGCTTGCCGTACAAATAGCACAGCAGGCAAAAATTGCCGATGATGAAAACAGCGATTTTGCAATTGTGTTTGGCGCAATAGGCGTTAAGCACGATGTCGCAAACTTTTTCAAACAGGCGTTTGAACAGAGCGGCGTATCCGAAAAGGTTGTAATGTTTTTAAATCTTTCAAACGATCCTGTTATAGAGAGAATAGTAACACCGCGTGCGGCGCTTACCGCGGCGGAATATTTGGCATTTAATCACAATATGCACATTTTGGTTATTTTAACGGATATAACATCTTATGCGGAGGCATTAAGAGAGGTCTCGTCGTCAAAGGGCGAAATACCGTCAAGAAAAGGCTTTCCGGGATATTTGTACAGCGACTTGGCGTCACTTTACGAAAGAGCGGGAATGATTACCGAGTCAACAGGTTCGGTTACGCAAATACCCATACTTACAATGACAAATGATGATATTACTCACCCGATACCCGACCTTACAGGATATATTACCGAAGGTCAGATTGTACTCGACAGAGCGCTTCAGCAAAGCGGTGTGTATCCGCCCATAGGTGTTTTACCGTCACTTTCGCGACTTATGAAAGACGGTATAGGCGAGGGTTATACCCGTGAGGACCATTGGGATGTTGCAAACCAGCTTTTTGCGTGTTATGCAAAAGTGCAGGACGTAAAAGCGCTTGCGTCGGTTATAGGTGAAGATGAATTATCGGATACCGATAAACTGTATATGGAATTTGGCAAAAAGTTTGAACGTGAGTTTATATCACAGCGTAAAGATGAGGCGCGCAGTATTATACAAACGCTTAATCTTGGCTGGCAGCTTTTGAGTATGTTCCCGCGTGAGGAACTCGACAGAATAGATACAAAACTTCTTGACAAATACTATCGCGGCGGCAATGAGGATAATGTACGGTAAGGAGGCTTTTTAATGGATTTAAATTTATTTCCCACAAAAGGTAATCTTATACTTATAAAAAATTCTTTGCGCCTTGCCGAACAGGGGTATGACCTGCTTGATAAAAAACGTAATATTTTAATACGTGAAATGATGGATTTAATAGACAGGGCAAAATTTGTACAAGATAAAATAAATGACGCATATACCGAGGCATATAAAGCACTCCAAACCGCAAATGTGTTTTTGGGGGTTAATAATGTAAGTGATATAAGTAACTGCGTGGATATAGACGACAGTATAAAAATACGTACAAGAAGTGTAATGGGAGTTGAAATACCCGAAATTACTCACGAACCCACAAAAATTCATTCGCAGTATGACGTGTTTAATACAACATATCAGCTTGATGAGGCATTTATTAAATTTACCGAGGTAAAAGATTTAACAATTGAACTTGCAGGCATAGAAAGCGCAGTATGCAGACTTGCGGTAAATATTAAAAAAACGCAAAAAAGAGCCAATTCTTTAAAAAGTATTATGATACCCAGATACCAAAAGATTGTAAAGGAAATGACGGACTTTTTGGAAGAAAAAGAAAGAGAAGAATTTACACGTCTTAAAGTAATAAAGCACCATAATGAGGTTAATAAAAACAATGCTTAAAATTAATGAGGCAATAGTTGTTGAGGGAACATACGATAAAATAAAACTTGATTCGGTTGTTGACGCAACCGTTGTTATAACAGACGGGTTTATGATTTTTAAAGACAGGCAGCGCTGTGAACTTATAAAAAAGCTTGCCGATAAAAAAGGTGTTATAATATTTACCGACAGTGACGCGGCAGGATTTAAAATAAGAAACTACCTTAAAAATATTTTGCGTGGAAAAAATGTAAAACACGCGTATATTCCCGATATAAAAGGTAAAGAAAAACGCAAAGAAAAACCGTCAAAAGAGGGCTTTCTCGGTGTGGAGGGTATATCAAACGAAGTAATAGAAAAGGCGCTTAAAGATGCAAATGCCACATTTGATGTTCAAAATGGCTCAACCTGCAAAAAAAACGTTACAAAGGCAGATTTATATAAAGACGGGTTTAGTGGCTTAAAAGACAGTTTTGAGCGCCGAGTGGCACTTGCACGATATTTAAATTTACCTAAAAGAATATCTGCCAATATGCTGCTTGAAGTTATAAACACTTTATACGGGTATGATGAGTATAGGAAAATAGTAAATAAAATCAAAAGTAAGCTGTAAAAGCGGCATACAAGCAACGGTTGAAAGGGGGCTGCGGCAAAATGAACCCCGCCCTGTCAAGTAGACAGACTAAATAACAAAAATT
>USKN01000006.1 GCA_900555295.1 uncultured Eubacteriales bacterium | reverse complement strand
TTCACACAGCTTTTCGGGAACGTCGCCCTCGGCTATTTTTTGCGCAATACCCTCCGCAATAGCGGTTTTGCCAACACCGGGCGCACCGAGCAATACAGGGTTGTTTTTACTCCTGCGGTTTAAAATTTGAATTGCTCTGTCTATTTCATTATCACGGCCTATAACTCTGTCCAAAAGTCCGTCTTTTGCCTTTTCGGTTAAATTTGTTCCAAATGTTTCAAGCGCGCTTTTTTTCTTGTCGCGTTTACCCTTTTTAGATGATTTAAGGCTGTCTTTTATTTGATTAAGCGGTACAAATTCCTCATCATCTTCGGAATTGCCCGCAAGTCTTTCCATTAATCCGCCGCCCTCAAGCATATCGGCAAATGCTTCTTCAAACTCTCCCGAGTCAAGCATATTTTCCATACCGTCAACCATATTTTGCAATTCTTCGGGTTCAATCGAAAATTGGTCTGCAAGTTGTGTTATCGGTGTAATACCCGATTTAATGGCACAGGAAAGACAATACCCTTCGTTTACAACTTTTCGTCCGTCCGATTTACTTATAAAAACAGATGCCGGACGTTTGTTGCACAATGCACACATTTTCATTTATGCTATACCTCCTGTGTTAAAATATATACATTTAATTATATCATAAAAATTGGATATTTCAACACTTATTTGCCTATTTTCATATAAATTTAAAATTGTACACAGTTTGTTCACATATAATTCTTGAATTATTAACAAATATATGATAAAATTTTAGTATGGAGTGATATGGTACAATGAATATAAAAAAATTAAACGAACATATTAAACACATATTTAATATAATATGTTCGATATATAAAGAGCATTCAAAAATTTTTATTAACGTATCGGCAGCACTTTTTGCCGTTGTATTATGCACACTGCTGTTTGATATAGATTATGCGGTAAGCGATGGCGAAAAAATTATTACATATGTAAAATCAAAATCGGACCTTAATAATATTATTGACTCAATAAACAATGCATATATGCCTTACACAAATTACGACGATATAATAACAAAAAAGCCGCAGCTTTCTATGCAGCTTGTGCTTTTTAATACAAAATGCGATACAAAAGCGCTTAAAGAATATTTGCTTAACGACTCGGACGGACTTATAAAGGCATACACAATAAACATTGACGGTGTACCTATGTATGCGTTCACCAAAAAGAATGACGCAAAAAATACATACGAAAGTTTTATAAACCAATATACCGACGGCTCTTGCGACTACTCTGTAAAAGAGAAAGTTGAAATTTTGTACGAATATGCACCGCGCGGTATGTTGTCAACGGTTAATTCGGCACTCGATTCGCTTAATCAAAACGGCGCTATAAGCGTATGTACATCAAAGGTTGTAACAATTGAGGAAGATGTACCGTTTGAAACAGAGCAAAAAGATGATGAAAATTCATACAAAGGTCATTCATATATATACCAAAAAGGCGAAAACGGGCATAAAATAACCACTCAAACGGTTAATTACGTAAACGGCAAAAAAGTTTCGTATAAGGTTACGGGCGAAGAATACACAAAACAACCCGAAAAACAAATTGTGATGAACGGCACAATGGAAATAAGCAAAAACGGAACGGGACGTTTTTTAAGGCCCATATCGGGTGTTATAACTTCACGTTACGGAACACGTAATATGCGCGCACATAAAGGTGTTGATATTTCAGGCAATCACGGCGACGATATTTTTGCCGCCGATACAGGTGTTGTAACGTATTCCGGTTGGTGCGAGGGGTACGGCAATTTAATTATAATCGACCACCAAAACGGATATGTAACCTATTACGGACACTGCTCAAAACTGTATGCAAACGTAGGCGACAGCGTTTTAAAAGGTGATGTTATAGCAACGGTGGGTTCAACAGGGCGCAGTACGGGTCCGCATTTGCATTTTGAAGTGCGTTTAAACGGCGAGGATTATGACCCTCTTAAATTTATAGATGAGTAAAAACAGCAACCCCCTCAATTCTCTTGTAAATTGTGAATTGAAGGGGGATTTTTTTTAATAATTTCATTTACGGATAAAATGCGTTACAATATCGACAGTATTATCATAAAACAGCGTTTTAATACAGAAAACGTACTTACAAGGAATATTGATTTAAAAGCCGACATAGAAGGCTGCTGTTAGTGTTGTCAATGAGAGTGAAATTTGTGCAATATGCGCCAAATTAATCAGCCATAGATTTTTTAAGAATTGATATAGCTTTACCCATTGTCTTAATATCTATGTTAAGCGGCGGCAGCAAACGCACCTTGTTTTTTGCCTTTAATACAAGTACTCCGTTTTTCATACAATCGCTTATTACATCGGACGCGTCTTTTTCGGTTTCAATTCCTATCATAAGGCCGAGACCCGTTACACTTTTTACTCCTTTTGCACCTTTGAGTTCGCTAAAAATATACTCCGATTTTTTTGTAACGTCATCTAAAAGCTTGTCGTCTATACGGTTTAAAATATTTATTGCTCCGCTGCAGCATACGGGATTGCCGCCAAATGTTGAACCGTGTGCTCCAAATGTGTATACATCGGCCGTTTTTTCGCCGAATACCGTTGCACCTATAGGCATTCCGCCGCCAAGCCCTTTTGCGGTTGTAAATATATCGGGCTTTATTCCGTAATGCATATACCCGTAAAGCTTGCCCGTTCTGCCGTTACCCGTTTGTACTTCATCGGCAATCATAAGTACATTGTACTTTTCGGCAAGTTGCTCTATTTGCTTTACATATTCTTTGTCTAAAGCCACAACGCCGCCCTCGCCTTGCACCGTTTCAAACATAATAGCGGCACATTTGTTGGATTTAAGCGCATTTTCAAGACTTTCGGCATTGTTTGCCTCGGCATACGCAAAACCGGCGGTAAGCGGAGTAAAATGCTCGTGAAATACTTTTTGCCCCGTTGCGGCAAGTGTTGTAATTGTTCTCCCGTGAAAACTGTTTACAAGCGTAACTATTGTATTGTATTCTTTTCCTTTTTCGCGCTCCGCCCAAAGACGAGCCGCTTTTATTGCACATTCGTTAGCTTCCGCACCCGAATTTGAGAAAAACACCTTTTTCATATCGCATCTTTTGCATATAAGTTCGGCAAGATTTGCACACGGTGATGTGTAATAAAGATTTGACGTGTGCTGTACCGTTTTAAGCTGTTTTGTTACAGCGTCAATCCATTCATCATCACAATAGCCGAATATGTTAACGGCAATACCGCTGCCGAGGTCTATATATTCTTTTCCGTCAGCATCATAGCACAGCGCACCTTTTCCCGATACTATTTCAATGGGAAAACGTGCGTATGTATTTGCTGTATACATATTGTCTTTTTGTATGGTATTCATATTATTCACCCTTTTTTTGCACATTTTACTTTTCACAAACCATTGTACCCAAACCTTCATCTGTAAGGGTTTCTATAAGTATTGCATGAGGTATTCTTCCGTCAAGTATAAATACTTTTTTTACTCCCTCTTTTATAGCGTCTATACAGCACTCAACTTTAGGTATCATACCGCCCGATATTGTATTATCGTCAAAAAGTCCCTGTGCCTCATCAAGAGTTATTTTTTTAATAAGCGTTTCGGGGTCGTCTTTGTCTTTTAAAATACCGCTTATGTCCGTCATAGAAATAAGGCACTCCGCATTAAGCTCACCCGCGATTTTTGCCGCCGCAGTATCGGCATTAATGTTGTATGCATTTCCGTCGCTGTCGCAGCCTACCGTTGAAACAACGGGAATATACCCTTTGTCTATAACGTCAAGTATCGGCTTTACGTTTACATTTGTTATTTCTCCCACATAACCGAGTCTTTCATCTTTTGTTTTTGCCTCAATCATTGAGCCGTCCATTCCGCAAAGCCCTATTGCATTGCCGCCTTTTGTTTGCAAAAGATTAACAAGACTTTTGTTAATTTTACCGGCAAGTACCATTTGTACTATTTCGGCTGTTTCACCGTCGGTAACACGCAAGCCGTCCACAAATTCTGTTTTTTTGCCTACTTTTGCAAGCATTTCCGTTATTTCGGGGCCGCCGCCGTGTACCAGCACAACTTTTACTCCTATAAGCGATAAAAGCACAATATCGCCCATAACGGCTTGTTTTAATTCTTCGTTAATCATAGCGTTTCCGCCGTATTTTACTACCACTATTCTGTTGTAATATTCCTGTATATAAGGCAGTGCCTGCACAAGCACCTCTGCCCTTTCGGCATTTGATAATTTCACTTTTTTAGCACCTCTTTTAAAAAAATCATGTTCTGTAATCGCCGTTTATTTTTACGTAATCGTATGTAAGGTCACAGCCCCACGCAGTTTTTTTGGCATTACCGTCATTTAAATTAATTAAAATATCTATTTCGTTTTCAAGCAAAATTTCTTTTGCCTTTTCTTCCGAAAAATCAACGCCCGCTCCGTTTTTGCATACCAATATTTCACCTTTTTTTGATTTAAACGAAACGTCTATCTTGTTTACATCAACATCGGCACCGCTGTAGCCTATAGCACACAGTACGCGCCCCCAATTGGCATCAGCGCCAAACATAGCCGCCTTTAAAAGCGATGAACATATAACCGATTTTGCGGTTAGGCAAGCCGCTTTATCGTCTTTTGCGCCTGTAACAACACATTCTATAAGCTTGGTTGCACCCTCACCGTCACCTGCTATCATACGGCAAAGATTTACCGTTACGGTGTTAAGCGCTTTCATAAATATATTAAAATTATTATTTTCGCAGTCTATTAGGGTATTGCCCGCCATACCGTTTGCAAGCAATACAACCATATCGTTTGTTGATGTATCACCGTCAATACTCAACATATTAAACGTATTTTGTATATCGCCCGAAAGCGCCTTTTGAAGCATATCAGAGCTTATTGCACAATCGGTTGTTATAAATACAAGCATTGTTGCCATATTGGGATGTATCATACCCGACCCTTTTGCAATACCACCTATTTTGCACTCTTTTCCGTCAATTTCAAATGTAACGGCAACCTGCTTTACAACAGTATCGGTTGTCATAATTCCTTCCGCCGCCTCACGGCTTTTATTGCCAAGACCGCGGCACAGCTCGTCTATGCCGTTTTTTATGGGTTCTACATCCAATTTAAGTCCTATAACGCCCGTTGACGCAACTATTACGTCCTGCGTGTCTATATTAAGTGCGTTTGCCGCAATATCGCTCATATCCATTGCACGCTCTATACCGTCGGCATTACAGGTGTTGGCATTACCGCTGTTACATATAACAGCCTGTGCAATACCGTTTTTTAAATGCTCTTTATTAACCGCTATGGGAGCGCCTTTAACAAGATTGGTTGTGTATACCGCCGCCGCATTGCATGGGGTATCGCTGTATATAAGCGCCAAATCGCGTTTTGTTTTATTTTTTCGTATTCCGCAATGTATTCCGTTTGCGCTGAAACCCTTTGCCGCACAAACACCGCCGTCTGTTAATTTCATTGTAAAGTCTCCCCTTTTATATATCAAGATTTTGAGTATACTCACACCCGAGCTTAATATTAAGACATTCAATTGCCGCGCCCGACGCACCTTTACCCAAATTGTCATAACGTGCCGTTAAAATCATTCTGTCTTTATTCCCGTAAACCGAAATTATCATATTGTCTTTTCCGCTTAATTTTGCCGCAGACAAAAATCCGTTTTCATCATCGGAGTCAATATATTTTACAAGCGCCGAGTTGTATTTATCGGCATAAATACGCTTTACGGTGTCTATATCGGCACCGTTTTTCAGCTGATGCGCAAAAACAGGTACGCTAACCTCCATACCGCTGTAAAAATCGGCAACTATGGGACAAAATACGGGAGCGTTTTCAATTCCCGTTATTTTAACCATTTCTTTTAAATGTTTATGTGTTTGGCTTAATCCGTATTGGCGCGGCGCATTTAACAGTTCACATCTTTCTTTGCTTTCATAATCGGCAATCATTTTTTTGCCGCCGCCGCTGTATCCTGTAATGGAATGACAGGTTAAGTATTCATTTTTATCAAGTACTCCCGCCTCTGCCAGCGGATAAACCAACGCAATAAAACCGCTTGCGTGACAGCCCGGAACGGCAATTCTTTTTGAATTTTGAACCGCATTTTCAAATTTGCTTCCAAGCTCGGGAAATCCGTATGCCCAACCTTTTTCGGTTCTGTGTGCGGTTGACGTATCTATTATAACGGTATCGGGGTTTTCAACAAACGAAACAGCCTCTCTTGCTGCATCATCGGGTAAACACAAAAACACAATGTCAGCCGAATTAATAGCTTTTTTTCTGCTTTCGGCATCTTTTCTTAAATTCTCGGGCAAAGTAATTTGTTCAATATCGTTTCTTTGCGCAAGACGTTCAAATATTCTAAGTCCCGTTGTACCGGCACTGCCGTCAATGAATACTTTTTTCATATTCAATACCTCTTTTCTGCCAATATATACAAATATCTTATCACTTTTTGCATAAAAATACAATAAGCATTTATCATATTTGTATACTTGCTATACTTTTTAATGCTTTAAACAGTATTTTTTAAATATTTTTTAGTTAATTTTTAAACATTCTCTATGTATAATATTTGCATAACGATTGCATAATTGTGTTTTTATGCAATATTGCAATTTTTATAAAAAGATGGTATAATACAACCTGTAAGGGGTGACCAACAAATGACAAAGTTAATTATAATACGACACGGCGAAAGCCTTGGCAACAAAGTAAACAGTTTTTTGGGACATACGGATTTGGATTTAAGCGATAAAGGAAAATTGCAGGCGCAATATGTTGCAAAATTTTTAAAAGACGTGCATATCGACAAAATATACTCAAGCGACCTTTTAAGAGCGTATAATACAATAAAACCCACTGCCGACGAGAAAAATATGCAAATTATTGCAAGCAAAAATTTACGTGAAATATATGCCGGCGAATGGGAAAACAAAAAATTTGACCAACTGTGTACCAATCCAAAATATAAAGATGCATACAAAATATGGCGCACCGATATAGGAAATGCCGAATGTACGGGCGGCGAAAGCGTAAAAAATCTTTGCATACGCATTTGCAATGAGGTAGAAAAAATTGCCCGCGAAAATGCAGGCAAAACGGTTTTAATAGCAACGCACGCAACACCAATTCGCTGTATGATTACAAAATGGAGCAATACACCAATTGAATTAATGAAAAATATTCCCTGGGTTAAAAATGCGTCGCTTACTTATGCCGAATACAATAACGGTATATTTACCGTTACTTCTGCCGATAACACAAATCATTTGGGTGATTTGGTTACGCAATTACCAAAAAATGTGTAATAAATTATATTAATTTGCGTTAAAGATTAATTTTATTAATTGTTTTTTTACATTTTAAAACAAGAAAAGACCATAGATTTTAATAAAAAATCCATAGTCTTAACTTTAATTCATATAATTATTTAAAATAAAAACCAATTTTTATTAACTTATTCAAGCCATTTTGGTTTGTTTAATCGGGCAAATTATACGGTAAATATTTTTTGCCCGTCAGCCGAAAAGATTTGTTGAACACATATTATTTATGCACCCAAAACGGTTTTGAATTTTTCGTATGCCATATCCCAATCGCTTGGATTTTCGGGTTCATAGCATTTAATATCAAACGAATTTTTAATAATTTCACGTGCCTGTTTGATATTATCAATTTCGCCGAGTGCCATAAGCTGTACCGCAATATTACCGAGTGCTGTTGCCTCAACGGGACCCGCATACACATTAGTGTTGCAGGCAGATGATGTCATAGCGCAAAGGAACGGGTCTTTTGTGCCGCCGCCCACTATATGTATACCGTTAAATTCTTTATTTGTGATTTTATGCAAATTATTAAATGCGTGCTTATATTTAAGCGCAAGACTTTCATATATACATCTTACGATTTCGCCTATCGTTTGGGGTACGTACTGTCCTGTCATTTTACAGAATTTTTGTATACGTGCCGGTATATCTCCGGGTTTTCCAAACTCGGGATAATCGGGGTCTATAAAACATTTAAACGGCTCGCACGATCTTGCGGCTTGTTCCATATCGTTAAACGAAAGTTCGTTGCCCTGTTTTATCCAGGTACGTCTTGACTCCTGTATAAGCCACAATCCCATAATATTGGTAAGAAAACGTATTTTACCGTTATATCCGCCCTCATTTGTATATGACGATTTTAAACTCTCATCCGAAATAAGCGGATTTGAAAGTTCCGTACCGAAAAGCGACCAGGTTCCGCAGCTTATATACACAAAATCGTCCTGCTGTGTGGGCACGCTTACAACAGCCGAAGCCGTATCGTGTTCTCCTACCGCAACAACGTCTGTAGGCTCTACCGAAAGCTCTGTGCATATATCATCCGAAAGTTTGCCCACAATTGTACCGGGCATTACAATATCACACAATATATCGTCGGGGATACCGAGAGATTTTAACATTTCTCTGTCCCAATCTCTTGTATTGGGGTCTATCATTTGCGATGTTGATGCGATTGTGTATTCACAATTTTTATTGCCCGTAAGAAAATAATTAAGCAAATCGGGGATAAAAAGCATTTTATCCGCTCTTTTTAATACGTCGGGTCTGTATTTTGCCATATAATACATTTGGAAAAGCGTATTAAAATTAAGTATTTGTATACCTGTACGTTCATACAGGCTTTCTTTGCTTATTTCATTAAAAACTTCACCCAAAATATTATCTGTACGCGAATCACGGTAATGCACAGGATTGCCGATAAGCTCGCCGTTTTCATCTATCAATCCGAAATCAACGCCCCAAGTATCTATGCCTATTGCGTCAAATCCGCCTGCAAGACGTGCTTTTACAATTCCCTGTTTAATTTGGTCGAACAAATAAATAATATCCCAATAAAGGGTTTTGCGTACATTTACGCCGTTATTTGGAAAACGGTGTATTTCGTTTAACGTAATTTTGCCGTTATCAAGCGACGCTATTATACCGCGTCCGCTTGACGCTCCAAGGTCAAAAGCCAATACTTTTTTCATATTATTTTATTCCTTTCAATAATTTGAAATTAATTGTTGCTGATTTTTACAATTTCAACATTTCCTTCTTCAAAATGCTGTTTAAGTGAATTATCAATATCAGCATCGGTAATAAATACATCTATTTTATCGAGCGGCGAAAGTTTTACAAAACCTATACGCCCTATTTTGCTCCTATCGCACAAAAAATACTTTTTGCCCGAGTTTTTCATCATTTTTTGCTTTATACCGCATTCTTTTTCGTTACTTTCAAGAATACCCGCGTCTGCCGTAATTCCTTTACTCGAAAAAAACATTTTATTTGCAAAGTAATTTTCGGCAATTGAGTTTTCGGCAAGGTTGCCCACAAACGACTGATTGGAGCTTGCCACACCGCCAACCGAAATAACCTTAATATTATCAAGCCCCGTAAGTTCGCATACAACACGTATCGAGTTGGTAATAACGGTTACATTTTCAAGTGTTTTAAGCTCTTTTGCCATATAAAACGTTGTGGTTGACGCGTCCAAAAAAATTGTATCGCCGCTTGCAACATATTTTACCGCCTCCGCGGCAAGCCTTTTTTTAACATCTACGTTTGTACTTTTTCGCTTTTCAAGCGACAGTTCATATGTACTTTCGTCCATAGGAACAGCGCCTCCGTGCGTTCGTCTTAAACTTTCCTGCGCCTCAAGCTTTTCAAGGTCGCGCCGTATTGTTTCTTCGGTAACACCGAGTTCATCGCTTAATTTGCTTACCCAAACCGAACCGTTTTTGGCAAGCATATCCAAAATATATTTTTGACGTTCAAGTGCAAACACTCAATCACCTACAATCTTATTTTATTTTTTTAAGATTTTTACTCTCATTCCGTTTTTAAGTCCTGCGGAGTTTGCATCATCGGTATCTATGTGCATTTCTATATTAAAATCATCACGTACTCTTACCTGTACATCATAAAACTTTGTGGGTTTTACGGTATCTATTTCCACATCTACACGGTCATTATCTTTAATACCGTGCGCTTTAGCATATTCGGGTGTAAGATGAATATGTCTGTTGGCAATTATAACACCCTCTTTTAAATAAACACTGCCTTTTGGACCTACCACAACCAATTTTTCACTGCCTTTAATATTTCCGCTGGGACGTACCGGAGGACTAACCTTTAAAACAAATGTATCGGTACGCGAAATTTCTACCTGGGTGTTTTTTCTCACAGGTCCGAGAACACGTACGTTTTCTATACTTTTAAGCGACGGTCCCACAAGAGTTACCACTTCGTTTGAGGCAAATTCTCTGCCCATAAGGGTTTTCTTTTTGGTAAGCTCATAGCCTTTTCCGAAAAGTTTGTCCAAATCTTCTCTTGAAAGGTGAATGTGGCGCTGCGACACACCTACTTTTATTTCTCCGTCATTTTCCGCAAGTTCCGGTTTCATATCAGCCAAAACCTTTTCAATGGCGGCGTTAAGTTTTTTTTCATCTACCATTTTATCTATACCACCTTTTTGCATATTTCGGCACAAATATCTTTTTGCCCCGAAACAAATTATACATCAGTGTTAAAAAATTTCATAACTTCACTGTGCGGATTTGCAATAACCTCTGTTCCGTATACTTTACCGAGAGGTTCCGCATTTATTTTTCCTGCCTCAATCGCCGATGTAACCGCCGAAACGGTTCCGTCAACAACTAAAGTCACCAATCTTCCGCCAAGCCGCTTTTCGGTATGAATAAGCTTTACATCGGCGGCTTTAACCATTGCGTCAAGCCCCTCTATGGAGGCTACGAGTCCCTCTACTTCAAGCAATCCTATAGAGGTTGCAGGCCCGCTTACGGTATCCAAATCTACATTTAAAAATGATTTGGGCAGTTTTTTGTTAAATTTATCTTTATTAATATCCATTTTGTATGCCAATTTTTCAACCCCGTTACCCGGGTTTGCGATTACGTGCGACACTATATAGCGGTGTTTATCTTTCGCAATTTTTTTTGCCGCCTCCACAGCCGCTTTTACCGCCGCAACATTACCCGTAAGTTTAACTTCCATAATAAGCGGAACGGGAAATTTGCCGAACGGTCTGTTACGGTCAAAAGCAATTATTTTTACATCTGCAGCTTTTGCCGCTGCGTCGGCAACACTAACTGCCGTTGAAAAACCGTATACTTCTATCATTCCCAATGCTTGCATATAAGTACCTCACCTGCTGAAAAAATTTTATACTATGTGTAATCCGTCTGCCATTACACAGCGTCTTTGTCTTGTAAACGAACGTGCGCTTGTAAGCCCTTCGCCTGTTGGACCTGCAATTGTAAATGTTGTGTGGCCCTCACCGCCTGCGCCAATACCTGCGTACGACGGAGCGTTTTTAACAAATATCGTTGTTTCAACCGCTCTTGCAAATTTTGTGAGTCTGTCAACATTTTTAGAGTGAATATGTGCCGAGTGGCGACAGCCGTGTTCGGCATTTACTGCCATTTTTACCGCTTCGTCAAAGTCGTTTACACGAACGATTGCCAAAATAGGCATCATCATTTCGGTTTGTACAAACGGGTGCATTTCGTCCGTTTCGCAAATAATAAGTTTGGGGTCGGCGTCTATTCCTATTGCCTTTAAAAATTTTGACGCGTCCTTTCCTACCCATTTTTTATTTATAACATATTTGCCGTCTTTATTTATAAGAGCAACGTCCAAAAGCTTATCGATATCACTGCCTTTTATAAGGTATGCGCCGTGTTTTGTCATATTTGAAATAAGTTCATCGGCAACCGAATTAAATACAAAACATTCTTTTTCGGCAATGCACGGGAGGTTATTGTCAAAACTTGCGCCGTTTACTATATCCTCAGCAGCTTTTTCAATATCTGCCGTATCGTCAACAATTACGGGGGGATTACCCGCACCTGCACCGATTGCTTTTTTACCCGATGACAAAAGAGTTTTAACAACACCGGGTCCGCCTGTTGCAACAAGCATTCTTACTGCCGGGCATTTCATCATTTCGTTTGATGTATCCATTGTGGGGTTTTTAACCGAAACAACAAGGTTTTCGGGCCCGCCCGCCTCTAAAATTGCACGGTTTACAAGGTCAACCGCATAATTTGCCGTTAATTTTGCGTTAGGATGCGGATTAAACACAACCGCATTTCCTCCGGCTATCATACCTATTGAGTTACAAAGTACCGTTTCGGACGGATTGGTTGACGGTGTAATACTTCCTATTACGCCAAACGGTGCCATTTCTATAAGTGTAAGTCCGTCATCGCCCGTTATAACATGCGGCTGCAAATCTTCTGTTCCGGGTGTTTTTTTTGCAACAAGCTGATGCTTGATTACTTTGTCGGCAACTCTGCCCATACCTGTTTCTTCAACACCCAAACGTGCCATTTCGTCCGCTTCCTGCATAATAAGCTTTCTTATATTTGATATCATTTCTTCACGCTGTGCAACGGTATAATTTCTGTATTCTTTATATGCTTTTTGCACTGCCTCAAGTGCTTCTGTCATTGTATCGAAAACACCTTTTTGTTTTTTGCCTGAGGCGCCCTTGTCTATTTCTTTTATAACGCCCTCAACAATTCGGCTTATGTAGCTTTCATCAACCATTAAAATACACCTCATTTTATGTTATAATTTTACAAAATACTTTCCCAAAGTTTTTTATCGGGTGACGCAATAACGGAACAATCCAAAAACATTCCGCTTTCTTTTATATCGCGTTTTACCTTTTCCACTGCCGCATTTACGGCTGAAACCTCGCCTGTCATATACATATACGACTTACCGCACATACCTTTCGCTATGCGAAGCTCTATTAAATCAACAATAGAAGTTTTTGCGGCAATGTCGGCGGCAACAATAATTGACGCTGCCGAATATGTTTCAACCACGCCAAGCGCACGTGTATCTTTAACATCGGTAGAACCGTATATTGCAGGAAAAATCGCCGGATGCGGATTACCCAAAACAAAGCTGTCTATAAGTTTTTCGGGATACTGTGTTTTACTGCTTTCAACCGCCGCTTTAACCGCGCTCAATTCTCCGCTTATAAGAACTATGTATTTACCGGGACATACAACCTCTGCTTCAACCAGCTCAACTTCTGCCGTTTTAAGCATTGTATCGGCTGCCGTTACACCTACCGCTACGGTTTGATACTCAACCATTGCAATTGCTTTAGCCATTTGCCGTCACCTCCTTATGTGAATTTGCTGTTTTATTAATTTCTTTATTCTCTATAATTATATATTTGTCGGTTACTGTTTTTACCGTTCCGCTTACAGAGCTGTGAATTGATACACTCAATCCGTCTGCCGCGTTTGCAATTACGGCTCCTTTTACCACATTATCGCCTTCTTTAACACATACCGCGCTTGGTACGCCTATGTGCTGTGAAAGCATTATTTTAACGTATTGAGGATTTATGTTTTTGGGGACATATAATGCCGGTTTATCATACTTTTCAATCCCCAAACGCGTTATAAGCCGTTTCATGGGAACACATCTGTACTCACGCTCTTTTTTAACTCCCATATATTCGGGTTGGGGGAGCGGAATTTTATTTTTTCTTAATTCGTTCTTTGCAACACCTATAAGAGTGCGTGGACTTAATCCCTGCGGACAGGAATACATTTCGCACAAACCGCACTGTGAGCAGTACATTGTATTAATAACCGCTTTTATATCGGTATCCATTCCCTTTGACGCCGCTCTCATCAATGCGTGAGGCTCAATGGGATGTCCCAAAAGTCCGCGTGAACATAAATCGGTGCACGAACGGCACTGACAGCACGAACTCATTGCTCTTTTTATACTAATTTGCGTTTTTGCAAGTCTTTTCAAAATTACCTGATGTGTGTCGGGCAGTACCATTACGGCATTTGTGGTTTTGGTAACCACGCTGTTTTCATCGGCTATGCTGCCCGTCATTACTCCGCCGTTCAAATAAACGTAATTTTTTATTGTTTCGCCTCCGGCAAGAGCAACAACATCTTTAAATTTCATACCAATCGGCACTTTTAATGTAATGGGGTTTTTAACCTCACCCACAACCGAAAGATATTTTTCGCACACGCCGCTGTTTTCTTTAAGCGCGCAGTACGTATTCAGCATTGTTTCTACATTAAATACGGTAACGCCCTCACTTATGGGGAGTTTACCCGGTTTTACCACACGTCCTGTGGTTTGATATATTAAAATAATTTCGTCACCGGCAGGATATACCTCCGGCAAAAGTGATATACTAAAATTTTTATATGACGGCAAAAAGTACTCGCAGGCTTTAATTGCGTCTTTATACGACGGTTTAATTCCGATTATAACGCGCTGTGCACCAACCGCATTTTTTACTTCGTTGAGTGCAAATAAAATTTTATCGGCATTGTTTGCCAAAAGCTGCCTGTGTAATTTAAAAAGCGGTTCACACTCCGCGCAGTTGAGCACTATTGTGTCTGCCCTTGTATCAAGCTTTGCATATGTCGGAAAGCCCGCGCCGCCTGCGCCGACAATTCCGCTGTTTCTCATAATAGCCGTAAGTTCATTCAGCAACACTTAAAATCACTACTCCAGTCCTTCTCCGTCATCAACTATGCCCACAATTGCGGCGTCAACAGGCGAATTTTCCTGCGCACAGCCTATTCTTGCGGCACTTCCCGTAGCTACAAGTACAATTTCTCCAATACCCGCGCCTACATTATCAATTGCTACAATATTGTAATTTTTATATGAATCGAGCGGTTTAACAATTAAAAATTTGTTACCTACAAGATTTTGATTTTTGCGTGTTGAAACCACGCTTCCGATAACTTTACCAATTACCATACAAAACTCAATCCTTTCAGATGATGATGTATGCGGACGGACGTTTTTAAAGTAAACCGTCCGCACACAAAACTCCGTTATTATTTAAGTGACGGAAGTATTTTTTCAACATCGCCGTGAGGTCTGGGGATTACGTGGGTTGCAATGATTTCGCCGAGTTTTGAAGATGATACTCTACCTGCTTCAACAGCAGCCTGAACGGCACCTACATCGCCTCTTACCATAACACTTACCAATCCCGAACCGATTTTTTCGGTTCCAACAAGTTCAACGTTTGCGGCTTTTAACATAGAATCCGCAGCTTCGATAGCGGCAACCAAGCCTCTTGTTTCTACCATTCCCAATGCTTCCTGAGCCATTTTATATTCCTCCTTAATAATTTTGGGCGTTTCAGCCTTTTTTTCGGTTTTTACTGTTTTTTCTTTACTCTCTTTACTTTCTTTGCCTTGTGCGGTTGTATTTTTCTTTACAGCCATAATTTACACCAACCTTAAATTAGTTTAATGTAGGTAAAATCTTTTCAACATCAGCGTGCGGTCTGGGGATTACGTGTACTGCTACAAGTTCGCCGAGTTTAGATGCGGCACTTTGACCTACTTCTGTTGCGGCTTTAACGGCACCTACATCGCCTCTTACCATAACGCTTACCAATCCCGAACCGATTTTTTCGGTTCCGACAAGTACAACCTCTGCTGCTTTTACCATTGCGTCGGCAGCCTCAATTGCAGCTACCAAACCTCTTGTTTCTACCATTCCCAATGCTTCTTGAGCCATTTTAATTTTCCTCCTTGAGATATATCTTAAAATTATTTGTTAACTATTGCTATTTTAAGGCCTTCCATTTTTAAGTTCGTTTTAAGCGCTTCGTTTATTTGTTCAAGCGGGAACTTGTGTGTAATAAGTTTTGCCATTGGAAGTCCTATTGCTTTTGCTCTCTTTAAAAAGTCAAACGTTGTTGCGTAGTCGCGCAGTGTGTATACCCACGAACCTACAGTTGTAATTTCTTTTGCACAAATATCAAAGTGCGGATTAATTGTTGCGTCACCGCCGTTTATAAAGAAACCAAGCTCGCAAAGTCCGCCGCCGTTTCTTATAAATTTATAAATATTTGAGTGTGCAACGGGTGAGCCTGTGCATTGGAACGCAAAGTCGGCAGGATATCCGCCAAAAGAATTTTCAACAGCTTTTGCAAGTTCTTCTATTCCTTTGTGTTCTTTAAAGTTTACAGTGCTTGTTGCACCCATTTCTTTGGCAAAATCAAGTCTTTTTGCCTCTCCGTCTATAGCGGTAATATTTTCTATACCCATAGTTCTGAGTACTGCAATGCATATAAGACCTATAGGTCCGCAGCCCTGTACGGCAACACGTGAATTAAATCTTAAAATTCCCGTTGTTTTTGCTCTTTCAACCGCATGTATTAAAACAGCGCACGGTTCAATAAGTATTCTCGAATCCAAATCAAGGTCGCTTACATTAAATATTGTTGAACCTTTGCGTACAAGTATGTAATCGCTGAACCAGCCGTTTAAGTGTACATCATCATCGGGCAAAAGTCCGTATACGTCCGCACCGCCTACATTTTGCTTGTTAAGGTCAAACATTGTAATATCGGGGTTGTCTTTAAATATCATACAGGTTACAACTTTATCGCCTACTTTAAGGGGTTTACCTGCACTGTCACACTTAACGTCTTTACCCATTTTTACTATTTCGCCCGTACCCTCGTGGCCGAGTGCAACAGGTATAAGCGAAAACGGGTCGCGTTTAAACTCGTGAGCGTCTGTTCCGCACACTCCGCAGCCTTCAACTTTTACAAGAATATCACCGTCGCCTACTTCGGGCATAGGGAATTCTTTTATATCAAAGTTTTCAAGCTTTGTAAGCATTGCAACGTGTGCCGTTTTGGGTATTTGTGTGTTTGATGCCGAACTTTGCGGCATTGACGTACCCTGCATACCGGCAATGACTTGTTTTACAATAGCTTCTATATCATTGTTGTTCATTATTCTTGCATATCTCCTTTCATTATTTTAGCAATTTGCGACGCACCGTATGCCGAAAGGTAAGTGTCTTCGCTTTCGGAACCGCCGCTTACTCCCAAACCGCCTATTATATTACCGTTATATTCAAGCGGATCGCCGCCGCCGAATATAACAATTCTACCGTTATTGGTAAACTGTATGCCGTATAATTCATCGCCCGGCTGTGATATGGTTTTAAGCCGTGCGGTAGACATTTTAAGCGCAACCGCAGTATACGACTTGTTAAGCGCTATATCATAGCTTGCAATAAAGGCATTGTCCATACATTCAATAAGTATGGGGTTTGCGCCCGTATCCGATATTGCCACAACGGCATTAACCCCTATTTCGCGCGCTTTTTTCTCTATTATATCTGCAAGCTTTTTTGCTTTGTCGAGCGTTATACACATTTTGCCGCCTCCGAATTTTGAAACGGCATCGGCAACAATTTCGGATATTTTATCTTCATTCATAATATTCACCGATATTATTTATTCATTTCGGCAATAACTCTTTTTGCAATTTCGGCAATTAATGTTGCGTCTTTGCTGTCGAGCTGGTTATTGTCTGCCTGTGAGCAACTGGGAACTCCGCAAGTGTGGCAGCTCATTTTGCCGTCCTTGAGATTAGGACATAAGTTTGCCGGGTGTTTACCCGTCATACCGAATTTCTTTCTTATTTCATAAAGACGTTTAATTTGGTCTTGGCTAAACTCTTTGGGTCCGCCGAGCTGTCTTGAATGGAATAAAAGTTCTGCGTAAAATTCTACAGATTCCATTTTGTGATATGCAGCCAAAAGCGAATCGGAGAATGTGAGCGCACCGTGGTTTGCAAGCAATACGGCGTCGTAATAAGGAAGATATTTTTCAACCGCATCGGGTATTTCTTCCGTAGAAGGTGTGCCGTACTCCGCAATGGGTACACAACCAAGTGCTATAACAGCCTCGGGCATAATGGGTTGTGTAAGCGGAATACCCGCAATTGCAAAGCTTGTTGCATAAATGGGGTGAGCGTGTACAACCGATTTTACGTCGGGTCTGTTTTTGTAAACTCTCAAGTGCATTTTAATTTCAGATGAAGGTCTGAAATTACCTGTTGCCTGCAATACATTGCCGTCACCGTCAATTTTGCATATGTACTCGGGTGTCATAAAGCCTTTACTTACACCCGTAGGTGTGCAAAGATACTCATTGTCGCTGATTTTAACGGAAATATTACCGTCGTTTGCAGCAACCATACCTCTGTCGTAAATTCTTTTGCCGATGTCACAAATTTGTTTTTTGATTTCGTATTCTGATACCATAATTTACTGCTCCTTTATATTAAATTTGGTTTTAACTTTTTTACTGTTTATATAATAACACAAAAACCAACAAAAGTCAACATATTTTTCTTTGAATTTCTTTGTTTTTGTTGTTTTTATACCGAGTGAATAAAATCATTAAGTTCTTTTATACCTTTACCCGTATATGCGCTTATTTCAAATATCCGTATGCAGCCTGCATTTTCAAGCCATTGCTTTACCATAGGCACGTTTGCATCGCGCCTGTCGGTTTGTGTAATAATACCTATTACTTCACGGTTTACGCCGCTTGTTATATTGGGTCCGAAAAGCGAATAAGGTTCGCACGCACTTACCAAAAGCCCCACAACGTCGGCCTCATATGCATAAAGCGCAAGCGCGCACCCCAAATTGCGATTTTCGGCATACTCACCGGGTGTATCTATTATTGTGTTGTAATAGTTTACATACTGCGTTTTGGCATACTCTATACTTTCACCTTTAAGTACTTGCGTAAGCGTTGTTTTTCCGCTGCCGCTTCTGCCTATAAAAATTACTTTTTTCGTTGTTTCTTTATCTGCCATATTCATCACGTCCGCGTTACAGGACATACGGTAAACCCAAGCGTTTCACGCGCATAATCGCAAAGTGCGGCAAGCGACGAATTAACCTCCGATACCGATCCCGTTATAATAAGCGTACCGCTGAATCTGTCAACAAACCCCAGCTCCGCACCCGAAGATTTAAGAGCGATATCCGCGGCAATTATTGCCGTTTCACTCGGCGACATTGTAACAATGCCTATTGCGGCTTTTGAATAGTCAACCGCCGGGTCAAGACCGAGTTTTTTATACAGTATTTTATCGGGGTTGGCTATTATGTGTGCAAGCGTTATTTGTTTGCCGGGTACAAGCTCTTGTACTATTCGCATTTTGTCTTTAAATTCTGCGTCCATATTAGCCTCCTATCTCGCATATAAGTCCTGTTGATTCAGCACATTGCTTTAAGCGCTCAATTGTTTCTTTGCTGTTTTGCGGTGTGTCGCCCATTGAGTATTCGCGTCCCAAGCCTATGTACTTGTCGTATCCGAGTTTATGATACGGCAAAAGGTGTATATGCGTTACATTATCGAGTATTGACGCAAAGCGCGCAATATCAAGTATTTCTTTTTCGGTATTGTTAAATCCCGGAATAACGGGAACACGTATAACAAGTTTTCGCATATCACGTGAAAGTTTTACGGCATTTTCCAATATAAGCGAATTGTCAACCCCCGTAAATGCTTTATGCTTTGCACCGTTCATATGCTTTATATCAAGCAAAAACACATCAAGGTTTTCAATAACTTTTTTAACAGTATTGTAGTCGGCACAGGCTGTTGACTCAAGCGCCGTATTAATTCCCGCCTCTTTTGCCGCCATAAACATACTTGCGGCAAATTCGGGCTGTGTAAGGCTTTCGCCTCCCGACAGAGTAAGCCCCCCGCCCGAACGGTTAAAGTACGGACGGTCCTTTTTTACTTCCTCCATTATTTCGGCAACCGTTACATCACGTCCCACGGTTTTGGTTTTACCGTTTGTTGTCATTTGCTGAATTTCCCGTGACTGCGATTCGGGATTACAGCACCATTTACACCTTAATATACAACCTTTTAAAAAAACAATGGTTCTTATTCCCGGTCCGTCGTGAACCGAAAAACGCTGAATATCAAATATTCTGCCAACTGTGTTTAAATATTCTTTTGTATTTTCATTATTGTAACTTAACATATTATAAGCTTCCTATCATTAGACGTTTGTTTGTTCGGTTCTGTTTATTATATCGTCCTGCAGTGATTTTGAAAGCGTTGTAAAAAGTGCGCTGTAGCCCGCAACTCTTACGCAAAGTCCTCTGTAATTTTCGGGGTGGAGCTGTGCGTCTTTTAAAGTTTCGCGGCTTACAACATTAAACTGCATATGACTGCCCTTTTGGTCAAAGTATGCGCGGATAAGTGCCACAAAGCTGTTAAGCCCCGTTCTGCCCTCAAGCGCCGACGGGTGAAATTTCATATTAAACAGCGTACCGTTTGACGCTATAAAATGGTCGAGTTTTGAAACGGAGTTTGCCGCCGCCGTAGGTCCGTTTACGTCTTTGCCGGAAGACGGCGAAACACCGTCGGCAACAGGTGTATAGGCATATCTTCCGTCGGGTGTTGCGCCCGTTTGCGCACCGAGTGGAACATTTGCCGACACAGGATAAAGACCTGCCTGGTACATACCCCCGCGCGGATTTTTATAGCTTTCAAGCGGACGTGTATATGTATACGCAACATCACGTGCAAACATATCAACCTCATCATTATCGTTGCCGTATTTGGGAACATTTTCTATCATTTGATGTATTTGCTCATAACGCTCATTTGACGCAGCGTCCGACATTTTGTTGTTTTCGGATATTCCGCGGTATATTTCGCCTATTTGTTCTTTTGTAACATCAACTCCATTTTCGGCAAGTGATTTTACAATGTTTATGGTAAGCTCGCGCGCATTGTCACCACTGTTTCCCCAATTGTGCAAAATAGCGTCTTTAAGTTCGCTTAATGTAAATTTCTTTTCATCAAATACAAGTTTTTTAATTGCATACAGTGAGTCTGCCATATTGGCAATGCCAAAGCCCTGCGGTCCCGTAAAGTTATAAACCGCTCCGCCTTCCTGCATACTTGTACCGCGTTTTATGCAATCGTCTACCATACTCGACAAAAACGGAAGCGGGCATCTTTTTGCATGCGCCATATCTATTGCGTTATCGGCATTTACAAGCAAAGATATTGCATAGTTCATTTGCTTTTTGTATGCGCCGTAAAATTCGTCAAACGTTGTCATTTGTGAAATATCGCCCGTTTGTACTCCAACAAGCTTGCCTTTATCGTATCCGTTTGAAAATACAAGTTCAAGGGGACGGCACATATTAAAGAATGCCGCGTCGTGCCAGCCGTCGGTTTTGCCCGCTTTTTGCGGTTCAACACAGCCTATAATATTATAGTCGCGCGCATCCTGCATTGTAAGACCTCTGTTAATCAGCGCGGGTATTATAACTTCATCATTGTAATAAGCAGGCAAGCCTATGCCCGTGCGTGTAAGCTCGGCACAGCGAATTAAAAATTCGTGCGGAGAACCGTTCCATACCCTTGCCGACAGTGACGGCTGCGGAAGCATAACGTGCTGCGATGCGGTTATGCACATAAACGATAAATCATTTGTTGCGTCTATACCGTCTTTATCCTGTCCTCCCGCAATTAAATTTTGAAACAGCGAATAACCGGCAAATCCCTCGCTTGACGCTGCGTCACGTGCTTTATTAAGATCGTTTAATTTTACCCAAATACAATCCATAAGTTCCTGGGCAAATTCACGTGTAATTGCACCCTTGTCCAAATCCGCCTTAAAATACGGATACATATATTGGTCAAAACGGCCCGGAGATATTGAGTGTCCGCTTGACTCGGTTTGAATAAGCATTTGCACAAACCAAAAAGACTGACAAGCCTCATAAAAACTTTCGGCGGGGTTTTCGGGTACTTTTGCGCATATTTGGGCAATTTTTAAAAGTTCGTTTTTTCTTGTTGCATCACCGCAATTTGCGGCAAGATTATTTGCAAGCTCACTGTAGCGTTTTGCATAATGGCAAGCCGCGTCACAACATTCAACAACCGCCGTTAAAAAAGCGTGTTTTGCCGCATAATCGGCATCACCAAAACATAAATCGTCAATCGCATTTTGAGCCTTTTGGCGAATACCTTTAAAACCTATTTTAAGCACCTCGTCATACTTAACCGTAACGTGACCTATACCGTTGTAAAAATAGTTGCCCGGCGTAAAAATATTATGCTCAATTGCCTGTTTTGCCTCATCTGCCATATATGATGTTGCAAGGTCGCTTGTTGTTTTGCCTTTCCAATATTTATACACTTCACGAAGAATTTTTTTATCGTCATCGGATATATAAAACGGGTCGGCACTTCGTTTTTCTATAGTATCCAACTCACTTTCGAGCCATTCAAACGAATATTCGGGAAAGACTTGGCAGGAACGCGCCTGTTTGGTGTTACTGCCCACAATAAGTTCGTTATCGCGTATTGTGATCGGCAAAAGCTCGCATATTTTTTTAAACGCATGCGAACGTCTTAAAATAACAGGTAAATCTTCCGTTTCCATATATGCCTGTGTGATAATTACCGCACGGTCCGATTCTATTCTCGGCATTTTTTTAAATAAGTCCTCTTTAAGTTTTTCTATTCTCGGGCTTACTTTTATAACGTCGGTATAAAAATTTTTCATTATGTAGCACCTTCTTTATATTTAATAATTTAATCAATATAATATAACAATTATATTTTACTATAAAAAAAACAAAAAGTCAATACATTCAAAGAAATTTCCAACAAAAACAATCAAAAAACACAGATTTTTGTATTATAAACCACAGATAACT
>USKN01000005.1 GCA_900555295.1 uncultured Eubacteriales bacterium | reverse complement strand
GGCAACGGGAGCTTTTTATTCGGCTCCGTTGCCTTAACTGTTTTTAATTTAGCTAAATTGTAGCACATTACTTTGCTGTGTGCAAGTAGTATTTTTATTTATTTTTATACTTAATTTTGACTATACTATACTTAAAATTAATTAGTCGTGTTGATCTCTCACTTTATTTATAAGCTGTATTCGGCTGTTTACATCTGCTTTTCTGTATATATTTAAAATGTGTTTTTTTAAAGTGTGTATACTTATACACAACTTATTGCTTATATCTGAATTATCGTCACCCGACACTATATATTCCAAAACGGTTTTTTCTCTTTTGGTTAAATCATATAATTCGCAAAATTTGTTTACCGCCTGCGGAATATTAAAGCTGTTAATATTTTTATCCTTATACAGTCTGTATGCAATATGTTCTTTAAGCATATCGAGTATTAATATATCATCACGGCTGAAATTTTGCCTGCCCTTGTTTCGGTAAAGCGTTACAACACCCATAAGCTGTTTTTTGTACGAGCATATCATTTGTGCGCTGTAGTGCCAGCCGTTGGGCAAATAAAGCGCCTTATAATACGGTGTGTTTACCCTTGTTTCGTCAGATATTATATCCGTTTCGCGATATGCCATACAATCGCCCTCATGATATAATCCCCTTAGAGTAGACACGTGAAATAACAAAAGGTATTTCAAATCTACTCTAAGGGGGTTTTCTTTTTGGATAAATATAGTTATGAATTAAAAATGCAGGTAGTTACCGCCTACAAAAATAAGGAAGGTGGATGTCGTAAACTTGCAAGGCGTTTCAATGTATCAATGAGTACAATAACATTGTGGTGCAGAAACTATGATATTTTCGGTGAAAGTGCTTTTGAACCCGGAAGAAAGCAAAAGACATGGAAGGCAGAAACAAAACTGGCTGCCGTTAGGGAATATGCTTTCGGAAATGCGAGTATACAAGATATTTGCAAAAAATATAAAATTTCATCCCAAACTATTTTCAGAAAATGGTTAATGGTGTATAATGATAGTCATAAGGAATTAAAATCAACTGGATGTGGGAGGAATAAACCTATGACTAAAGGACGCAAAGTAACGTTTGATGAGAAAGTTGATATTGTAAAATATTGCATATCTCATAACAGAAACTATTATGATACTATGGACAAATTCAAGGTATCATATCAGCAAATATATTCGTGGATTAGAAAATATGATGAAAAAGGCGTTGATGGACTTATTGACCGTCGGGGTAAAGCAAAGCCAGAAAGTGAACTTACAGATGAGGACAGGCTTAAAGCCAGAAATAATCTTCTTGAGGCTGAAAATGATAGACTGAGATTGGAGAACGCAATATTAAAAAAATTGCAGGAAATCGAAAGGAGGCGACGCTAAGCGGAGTAAAATTAGAAGATAAGTTCATTGCGATCAAAGAATTGCATGAGGAAGAAAAGTATAGTATCAGTGATATTTGCAAGGCTATGAGCATAGTACGATCTTCATACTACAAATGGCTTAAACGCAAGCCTAGCAATCGTCAGCTTGAAAACGAAGATTTAGCGAAAAAGATTAAAGATATGCATAAAAAGCATAATGGTATTCTTGGAAGTCGTAGAATGATGATATTCATAAATAGAGAATATGAAACCAATTACAATCATAAGCGAATCCGAAGAATCATGAGAATATTAGGTATCTCATCAATAATACGCAGGAAACGTAATTGTTGCACAGTTCGTTCACCAAAGGAGCAGGCAGCGGAGAATATTCTTAAAAGAGATTTTACGGCTGATACCTATAACGAAAAATGGCTTACTGATGTGACAGAATTTAAATATGGTATAGATAAAAAAGCTTATTTAAGTGCGATATTAGATTTAGGAGATAAGCATATAGTTGCATGGGCACTCGGACATAACAACAATAATGAATTGGTGTTCAGAAATTTTGATATGGCTGTTAAAGCCAATCCGGAAGCGCATCCGATATTTCATAGCGACCGAGGATTTCAATATACAAGCCCCAAATTTATTGCAAAGCTCAAACAGGCTGATATGACCAGAAGTATGTCAAGGGTAGGAAAATGTATTGACAACGGACCAATGGAAGGATTCTGGGGCATACTAAAGACAGAAATGTATTATCTTAATTACTTTGAGACATATGAGGAATTAGAGAAAGCAATAGCTCAATACATACATTATTACAATTATGAAAGGTATCAAGAAGGTCTGAATAACATGACACCAATGGAATATCATGCTTATTTGGACGCATCATAAGATTACAAAATACACAAATACCGTACCCAGAAATTGAGCACGGTATCTAAAAATTTTTGTTATTTAGTCTGTCTACTTGACAGGGCGGGGTTCATTTTGCTGCAGCCTTATTTGTTTAATATAATAAAATTATTTTCTTTTACTTAAAATTTTATTTTCGTACTGTTTAACTTCATCAAGCCATTCAAGCCCCACACCGGCATTGTTTTTTGCACAGTAATAATCCCATACAAGCGCAAACGGTGCTGCTTTAAATTCTTGATTAACCGCAAGGCGAGATGAATTATTGCCCTCTTTTTCAAACTTTTTAAGCTGCTCAACGGGCTGCAAAAGTGCAGCAAGAAGCGCTTTCCTTGTGTTTCTCAAACCTGTAATCCAAGCAATAACACGGTTTATTGACGCGTCAAAATAATCGGTTGCAATATATGTTTCGTCAATCTTATTAAGACGTACAAGTTCTTCCATTATAGCTCTTGTTTCATCATCAAATGCAACAACGTGGTCGCTGTCCCATCTTACGGGGCGCGATACGTGCAAAAGTACGTGTTCGCAAAATGCGTACATTGCGCCGAGTTTTGCCGATACAACTTCGGTGGGGTGGAAGTGACCCGTATCAAGCGTAGGTATAATATGATTTGATTTTTTATCAAGCACATATCCCATACAAAATTCGTGACTGCCCACGGTGTAGCTTTCCATACCTATGCCGAAAACTTTTGACTCTATTCCGTCCATTACGCCTTCAACATCTTTTGTTGCTTCAAAAATTCTGTCGAGCGAGTCTTTAAAACGCATACGCGGACCGATTGTATCAATGGGAAATTCTTTGTCACCGTCCGGTATCCAATGGTTTATTACGCAGGTTTTACCTGTTTTTTTATAAAAATATTCGCCTATTTTGCGGCAGCGTATTCCGTGTTCAACCCAAAAATCTCTTACATCATCATCAAGTGCCGAAAGTGTTCCGTTTTCACTTTTTGGGTGCGAAAAATATGTAGGGTTAAAGTCAAGACCGAGATTGCGTTCTACAGCCCAATCAACCCACTTTTCAAAGTGTTTGGGTTCAATTTCGTTTCTGTCGACAAACGTGTCGGCCTCCTGATAATTTGCGTGGAGGTTAAGTTTTTTTACGCCGGGGAAAAATTTTAAAACCATATCGAGATCGGCTCTTAATTCATCAGCAGTACGCGCTTTACCGGGGTAATTACCCGTTGTTTGAATACCGCCTGTAAGTCCGCCTTCTTTCTTTTCAAAACCTATAACGTCATCGCCCTGCCAGCAATGTATTGAAATAGGAGTTTTGTCGCATATTTCCATTGCTTTATCCACGTCAATACCGTAACGTGCGTAAAACTCTTTTGCAACCTGGTATGCTTGGTTTATATCGTACATTTTTAATTCTCCATTCTTTTTTAGATTTTCATATACTGATATTGTAATATATTTATAAAAAAAAAGCAATAGTTTTTTTATAAAAATGTTACTTTTTGTTTGACTATTTTTGAATTTATTTGAAGATTGTGCATTTATTTAAAAAATATGACTTTATAAAATAAAAAAATATAATTTTATTAAAAATACTGCTGTAAAAAAAGGAGTTTTCTTTTTTTTGCAGTATATATTATATATACGGTTTTTATTGTGTTGGGAAGTGAATATGCAAGTGAACATAAGAGAACAAAGCGAACAGCTTGAACATCAAATTTTATCGACATTGGCGCAATTTTCGGATAGTTCGAAAGGCAGAGAAAAATTTGAGCAAAAGTGCAATATCCGAACCGAATATGCACGCGACCGTGACAGAATAATACACTGTAAATCGTTTAGACGGCTTAAACATAAAACACAGGTGTTTATAAGCCTTGATAACGACCATTACCGCACGCGGCTTACCCATACGCTTGAAGTGTCGCAAATTGCAAGAACGGTTGCAAAAGCATTAAGGCTTAACGAAGAACTTGTTGAGGCAATAAGCCTTGGGCACGATTTGGGGCATACACCGTTTGGCCATTCGGGCGAGAGAAGTTTAAACGAACTGTCGCCGCACGGTTTCAGGCACTATGAACAAAGCCTGCGTGTGGTTGATATACTCGAAAAAAACGGTATGGGAATGAATTTAACATACGAGGTACGCAACGGAATAGTTTGCCATACGGGTGACAGCATTGCCGATACAAACGAGGGTGTACTTGTAAAGTACGCCGACAGAATTGCCTATATTAATCACGATATAGATGACGCGGTAAGAGCGGGAGTTATAACATGTGATGATATTCCAAAAGAATATCGCGATACTCTGGGTGAAACCCATTCCGAACGTATAAACACACTTATAGAAGATATTGTTTCGGAGAGTATAAAAAGAAAAAAGCTTTGTATGTCACCGCATACTGAAAAGGCAATGATGTCATTGCGCTCGTTTATGTTTGAGTATGTGTATCATAAACTGTCCGATAGAGATTATCAGGCGGATATGGTAATTTCAAAACTGTACGAGTATTTTTGCGGACATTTGGACAAGCTGCCCGACGAATACAGGCACTTGCTCGATGAGTACGACCGCAGTACCGTTGTGTGCGACTATATTGCCGGTATGACAGATAATTACTGTGTAAAACTTTTTTCGGATATTTATATGCCTATGTAAAAAATAGCAAAATTATATTAATAATATTTAAAAGTGAGGTGAAGTTCGATGTTTCCCGACAGCGTTATACAGGAAGTTGCCGAAAAAAATGATATATACGATGTTGTAAGCAAATATGTACATTTAAAAAAGGCGGGTGCGTCATACATCGGTCTTTGCCCGTTTCATAACGAAAAAACACCGTCCTTTTCGGTGTCGGTACAGCGCGGTATATATAAATGTTTTGGCTGCGGCGAGGGCGGAGATGTTATTAACTTTACAATGAAAATTGAAAATCTTTCGTTTGCCGACGCGGTAAAAAAACTTGCCGCTGACGCAAATATATTGCTTCCCGAAGTAAAGTACAAAGACAATAAATCCTCCGAAACAAGAAAAGAAAGCAAGCAGCGTGTTTTAAGTGTAAATTTATGCGCCGCAGACTTTTTTTACGAAAATTTAAAAAAATCGGACATTGCGGTAAATTATTTAAAAAAGCGAGGAATAAGCGGAGCGGAGGCAAAGTATTTTAAACTCGGATATGCACCCGACAGCTGGAACAAATTGTATGATTATCTTTTAACAAAAGATTTTACCGAAACGGATATTTTTAATGCCGGATTGGTTAAAAAGCACGAATCGGGCAGGTATTATGATATTTTCAGAAATCGGCTTATTATTCCCATATTTAACGGTGCGGACGAAATAATAGGTTTTGGCGGACGTGTTTTTGACGACAGCAAGCCGAAATATTTAAATTCGCCCGAAACGATTGTTTTTAACAAAAGCCGTAATTTGTACGGTATTAATATTGCAAAAAAATCAAGAGCACCGTTTGTTATGCTTACCGAGGGATATATGGACGCAATGGCACTTATAAAAAACGGATACACAAATGCTGTTGCAACGCTTGGTACGGCGCTTACCGCATATCAGGCTAATATGCTTGCCAAAATGTTTTCGGAAATTGTAATATGCTACGACTCCGATAATGCGGGATGTATTGCGCGTAACAAAGCAATTACAATTTTGCGTGAGTATGACATTAAAATATCGGTAATAGATATGGGTGATAAAAAAGACCCCGACGAATATATACGCGCATACGGAAAAACAAGATTTGACAATGTTTTAAAAAACCGCAAAGCGGATATGGTATATATTACCGAATATTTTAAATCGGGATATAATCTTAACAATCCGCAGGAAACCGTGGGCTATATTTCCAAGGTGATTGAGTATATTAAATTAATAAAAAGCAGTGTTGAACAAAATATGCTCAGCCGGATTACAAAAGTATCGGCAAACGCAATTTATGCACAGCTCGGTATTGCAAAGGCAAAAAGCGTTACGCCGAAAAGTGAAAAGCAATCGGTTGACCCTGTAATATTACAGCTTAAAACGGTTGGGCGCAACAACGGTGCGGCGCTTAAAAATGCTGAAGGACTTTTGCTTTCGCTTCTTACCTTTAACAAACAGGTGTACGAGCGGCACAAGGGCGAGCTAAAACGCGAAATGTTTTCAACCGAAATATATGCCGAATATTTTGACTATATGCAGTTATGCTATGAACGCGCCGGAGAGGTTAACGTACACAAAACGCTTGCAAGTTTTGCCGGCAACGGCGAAAATGAAATAGCCGGTATATTAAGCCTCGACAATAAAAGCGAAAATGCCGAAAAGGCATATTGCGACTATACTAAAGTAATTAATACACTTACAAGAAAAATCAAAGCGTCGGAATTTATTAAAGAAGGCGCTGACGCCAAAAAAATAAATGAATTATTGAAAAACAAATGACAAGCAAAGAGAGGGGTATTCACGTGAATAAAGAAGAACATAACGAACAGCAGTTGAATAATGCGGTAAATCAGCTTATTGAAACAGGTAAAAAGAAAGGTGTACTTTCGTACAAAGAAATAAACGATGCACTTGCGGACGTTGAAATTGACGTAAACGACCTTGAAAGCATTTACGAAAAACTCGATAATGCCGGAGTGAAAATAGTAGAAAATTTTGACGCGGAGCTTGAAGATATACAGGCTAACGAGGAGAAAATCGACCTTTCCATACCCGAAGGTGTAGGACTTGACGACCCGGTGAGAATGTATCTTAAAGAAATAGGCAAGGTTCCGCTTTTGTCGGCGCAGGAAGAAATTGAGCTTGCGGAGCGTATGCATTCGGGGGACGAAAAAGCAAAAAAACGTCTTGCCGAGGCTAATTTAAGACTTGTTGTAAGTATTGCCAAACGATATGTCGGGCGCGGTATGCTCTTTTTGGATATTATCCAGGAGGGTAATTTGGGCCTTATAAAGGCTGTGGAAAAATTTGACTATACAAAGGGTTATAAATTCAGCACATATGCAACCTGGTGGATAAGACAGGCTATTACCCGTTCTATTGCCGACCAGGCAAGAACAATAAGAATACCTGTTCATATGGTTGAAACAATAAATAAACTTATAAGAGTATCACGTCAGCTTCTTCAGCAGCTCGGACGTGAACCGCGCGTGGACGAAATTGCAAAAGAAATGAATATGAACGAGGACCGCGTAAGAGAAATTATGAAAATAGCACAGGAACCCGTATCGCTTGAAACACCTATAGGCGAGGAAGAGGACAGTATTTTGGGCGACTTTATACCCGACAGCGATGCGCCTGCACCTGCCGATATGGCGGCATATATGCTGTTAAAAGAACAGCTTATGGAAGTGCTTGATACACTTACCGACAGAGAGGCTAAAGTTTTAAAGCTGCGTTTTGGACTTGAAGACGGCAGAGCGCGTACACTTGAAGAAGTGGGTAAAGAATTTGACGTTACACGTGAGAGAATACGCCAGATAGAGGCAAAAGCATTACGAAAACTCCGTCACCCCAGCAGAAGCAGAAAGTTAAGGGACTTTTTGGAGTAAACCGATATGAACGAAAAGACAAAGTATGCCGTTATTAAATGGCTTTTGGTAATAATAATTGTTGCTGCGTCGGCAATTACGGTATATATTCAGGAACACAGGCAAAGCGACGTATACAGCGACGGTGTATACGACTCCGAACGCGGAATTACAAAAAATGAATTAAAAGGATTGTACGGCAAAATAATGGAAGAACTTAAAAATGATTAAGGTGGACTGAAATGAAAATTCTTATAGTAGATGATGAAAAACTGCTTGTTAAAGGAATGAAATTTAATTTTGAACGCGACGGATACGAAGTGGTTACCGCATATGACGGTGAAGAAGCGTTAAGGCTCTCACGCGATAAAAATCTCGATATAATAATATTGGATATTATGCTGCCAAAACTTGACGGACTTACGGTGTGCCAAAAAATTCGTGAATTTTCAAACATTCCAATAATTATGCTTACCGCTAAAACAGAGGATATGGATAAAATAATGGGGCTTGAATACGGCGCCGACGATTATATAACAAAACCTTTTAATATACTTGAACTTAAAGCAAGAGTTAAGGCAATAATGCGACGTACCGCTCCCGTTGCGGCAGAGGGCGACCGTTCCAGAATAAATATAGGCGGAACGGAGCTTGATTACAATATGCGCACTATAACAATAAACGGTAAAACGGTGGAACTTACAAGCAAAGAATTTGACGTTATGGACTTGCTTGTTTGCAATCCCGGGAAGGTGTACAGCCGTGAAAGACTGTTAGACCTTGTATGGGGGTTTAACAGCCCCGACGATATAAGAACGGTTGATGTGCATATAAGACGTTTGAGAGAAAAAATAGAAGAGAACAGCGCACAGCCAAAGTATATAATGACAAAATGGAGAGCGGGATATTATTTTAAAAATGATCAACAATAATTCTAACCCAAAATTAAAAGAACGAATTAAAAATTTTTTAAAAAGATTTGATAAAATAACGGTAAAACTTGTACCGACGTACTTTCTTGTAATGATTATTACGCTTGCGCTTTTTAGTTATTACATACTAAATTCAATAAGCACGTATTTGTACAATGAGGAACGTGTTAATGCGTCAACAACCGCCAATATAATTTCAAGTTTTGCTATGGATTATATAGACGACGGCGGCAAAACGGTCGACTCGGAATTTGATAATCTTATGTCGGCACTTAATTTAAATTCGCAAATGCGTGTGTATATAATAAATAAAGACGGAATTGTGATTTTTGACTCGCTGAAAAGCCGCAGTGTGCTTGGCAAAGCACAAATAAAACAGTCGGTAATAACGGCGCTGGGAGGAAAAAACGGTTTTGAAACATACAACAATTCCGACGGAATAAAAACAATAGATATGGCGGTGCCCATACTTAAAAACACATCTATAATAGGTGCGGTTAACGTTGTGCATACCGCCGACAACGTATCGGCATTTACTGACGCTATCGAAAACGACCTTTTGCTTCTTGCCGTTGCAATAAGCTTGCTTGTGGGACTTGTAATATTTATTGTATCGGCATTTATGACAAGACGTATTGTTGACTTTACAAACAAAATAACATCAATGAGCAGTGACGGTATTTTGGACGAAAAGCTGGATATAAACGGCAACGACGAAATAGCGCGGCTTGGTGAAGCGTTTAATAATTTAAGCGATAAAATATTAAAGCTTGAGCAGCAAAGGGTAGAGTTTGTATCAAATGCATCACATGAGCTTAAAACACCGCTTAGTGCAATAAAACTAATGGCAGACTCCATTATTCAAACTCCCGACATAGATATGGACTATGTCCGTGAATTTTTGGGAGATATGAATGATGAAGTTGACAGGCTTAACCGTATAGTTACAAAGCTTTTGTATATAACCAAAATGGATACAAACTCCGATAAAATATCACATAATATGGAGCTTGTAAGCATTAGAGATATTTTAAACGGAATAGAAAAAAATCTTATGCCGATTGCAAAACGCGACGAAATAGCTTTAAAATTTTTTGTTGATGGCGATATATATGTTAAAGCAAACAAAGATACGCTGTGGCAGGGAATTTATAATATAGTTGACAACGCAATAAAGTACTCCAAAGAATTTGGAGAAGTTGATGTTACTTTAAGCCATAATATTACAGATGTTATTATTACGGTTAAAGATAACGGTGTGGGAATATCCGAGGAAAATATTTCAAAGATATTCGACCGTTTTTACAGAGTGGATAAAGCACGAAGCCGTGAAACAGGCGGAACGGGACTTGGACTTTCAATAGCCCTGTCGGCAATTAAAATTCACGGCGGCGATATAAAAGTAGAAAGCGAACCCAACATAGGCAGTACATTTACAATTACATTGCCTATGGCGGCACAGCCGGTTGTTTTTGCCGATGATACTGATGGCGATGATAATAAAAAATCAATTGGCGGCAATGCCCTGTAAAATGTTATCACTATGGCAGGAGGAATATTTATGAAACGAATTACAGCACTTATTATGGCAGTAATAACGGCATTTTTTGCCGTTTCTTGCACACGTGCCTCAAACAGTCAAAATACAGTGCAAATAACGCTTTATTTTGCCAACAGCCAACGCAATACTTTGGTTGAAGAACAACGTGAAATTACGATTGGTGACAAGTCAATAATATCCGGCAGAGACATAATGGAAGAATTGCTTAAAGGACCGTTAGTATCGGATAATAAAGCGGTTATTCCAAAAAATACCACTCTTATAAGCTATACGCAAAATAAGGGGTGTGCAACGGTTAATTTAAGCAGCGATTATTACACTTATGCTGACAGTGACAATAAAGACGCAATAGAGCTGCTTGCGCGCTACTCAATTGTATCTTCTCTATGCACATTAAGCGATATAAACAGGGTAAAAATACTTATAGACGGCAATGACCTTATAAACGCACAAGGTGATGTTGTGGGCGAAATAAGCATTAACGATATAATATCGTCGGATAACCGCGAAAACGGAACGGCAGAAAAGTTTATTACTTTGTATTTTTCCGACAAAAATGCAGAATATATGTATCCCGAACGCAGACGTGTTCAGCTTGTTGACAACAGTATAGAAAAAACAATTGTAACAGAGCTTATAAGCGGTACAAAATCAAATGATTTAACATCTGTAATACCGTCCGATACAAAAGTATTAAATGTTGAAACAAAAGAAGGTATATGTTTTGTTAATTTAAGCGAAGATTTTGTAACAAAGTCAAGCGGAAGTTCAGCCGCCGATTTAATGACGGTTTATACCATTGTAAATTCGCTTACCGAACTTGAAAATGTTGACAAGGTTCAGTTTCTTGTAGACGGTTCAAAGCTTGAGCTGTATCACGATATGCTGTTTTCGGATCCGTTTGAGCGTGACGACAGTGTTATAGGACAAAAATAAAAAGGGAACAAATATAATGAAAATAAGAGCATACGCAAAAATAAATCTTTTGTTGGATATAACGGGTAAAAGGTGCAACGGCTATCACGATATTGCAACGGTTATGCAAACCATTGATTTATATGATACCGTTTATGTTGACATTGTATCAAAAAGCGGTATAGAGATTACCTGCACGGCAGACAATATACCCACAGACCAAACAAATATTGCATACAAAGCGGCATGTATTATGCTAAATGAAAGCAAGTTACAATGCGGTGTTAAAATTCACATTGATAAAAAAATACCGTCTGCGGCAGGACTGGCGGGAGGTAGCAGTGACGGCGCGGCAGTTATTTGTGCCTTAAACAGACTGCTCGGTTTAAATTATAAAAATGAAAAACTTTTTATGTTAAGTGCCGCGGCAGGTGCCGATATACCTTATTGTATTATAGGTTCAACCGCATTGTGTGAGGGGATAGGTGAAATAATTACTCCGCTCAATTCATTTGACGGGCGTACTGTTTTAATTGTTAAACCCCCCATAGATGTTTCTACAAAATGGGTTTACAATGCATACGACGAAACAGATGAAAGTAAAATAATGCACCCTGATTTGCAAATGTTTATACAAACATACCAAGGCAATTTTAAAGACGCGGCAAAATATACGGGTAATGTACTTGAATATGTTACAATAAGTAAATATCCCATTATATCTCAAATTAAAGACAAAATGTACGGTTTTGGAGCTGAATTTTCTATGATGAGCGGAAGCGGTCCCACTGTTTTTGGTATATATCAAGATGACACGGATGCCAAGTGTGCATTTGATTTTTTTAAACAAAGTTACAATGAAACATATTTAACAAAAACAGTAAAAAAAGAAAATAGTTATTAATATAGTATAAAATTTTGATAATAAGCCAATACTTAATGCATAGAAAGGAATGATTTTATGAAAAAATTCTTTTTGGCATTATGTATAGGCTTTTGTTTATGTTACGTTGCAAACGCATATTTTACATCAACACAAACTGCGCTTGCCGACGGTGTAATACGTTTACACGTTATAGCAAATTCCGATAATGATTATGACCAGGCGCTTAAACTTAAAGTACGTGACAGAATTTTAAAAGAAACGGGCACCGATTTGGGCACTTCACAGGATATGGACACGGTAAGGTATGAGATTTGTAAAAATATTGATTATATAAAAGAGGTTGCCGAGGACGAAATAAAAAAGAACGGCTTTAACTATAAGGTAAACGTATCGTTTGGATTAAGTGATTTTCCCGAAAAAAAGTATGCCAACATCACTTTGCCGGCGGGCAACTATCAGGCTCTTAAAGTGCAGATAGGGGAGGCAAAGGGGCAAAATTGGTGGTGTGTTATGTTTCCGCCTATGTGTTTTATAAATGAAGACTGTGTAAATGTTGACGATAACACTCAAACAAAATTAAAAAGCGAATTGGGCGACAGCGTATATTCTATGGTTTCGTCCGAAAATGTAACATACAATGTAAAATTTAAAATATATGAGCTGTGGCAAAAAGGGCAGAGTACCATTGCGTCAAAGTTCAGAGGTAACTAAAGCGGGTGATATAAGGTAGTCTTTACCGGCAATACGGTAATTTATATTCTGCGCACATAAAGACGCAATATCGGTTGCGCGTATGTCAATATTGAGCATACTGTGTTTGTTTATGTTAAAATCGGCGGTTTTTGCAATTATGGGCAAATGTGAATTTGCCTTAACCGCCGATAATATTTTTGCCCCCGTTTTATTAAATGCAAGAGGGCGCACATAGTCGGCTGTAAATTCACCCGATATACCAAGCAAAGCGCATAATACCACTCTGCGCACTCTGTGATTTGTATATCGTTTTGATGTAAGCATATCATAAAATTCATTAAGTGTGCGGCTTTTGCGCGCGGCACGTATAACCAAATTTTCAAAACCGTCTTCAAAACCGACGGTGTTTTTTATTGCGTCTGCTTTAACAGTACGAAAAAAGCCCAAAATAAGGCTTTCAATATTTTTTATGTCATATATGCACACATTATTGTAATTGGGCGCAAACTTGCTGAAATCTTCTTTATTTGCTATCATTTTTCTCACTGCGGTTGCCGAAGCAAACAAATTGTCGGCAATATCGGAATGATATAAATTATTGCGTTTTATTGCAGCGGGTTGTATATTGGAGTTAAGCTTTTTAAGTGCGGTTAAATAATTTATTGCAAGGCGGTCGTTGGGCATAAGTGTTATATTGCCGTCTATGCTTTTTTTAATTGCCGTATCTATCGCATACGGGTATCCGCCGCCTTTTTTAAGTTCGTCTTTAATTACGGCCTTAAACTGTTCGGGCTCGGCATACAGCAAATCGCTTATTTTGTTTAACAAATCCATATTGCTGTTTTCACTGCCGAAAGCGAGCATATCAACGCAATTTAAGTCGTTTAAAATTTTTACGGCGCCGTATGCAAATTTTTGAGCGGATTGAAGAACATAATACACCGGCAATTCTATTACCAGGTCGGCACCATTTTGCACTGCGGTTTTTGCACGACTCCATTTATCGAATACAGCAGTATCTCCGCGCTGAACAAAACTTCCGCTCATAATACAAATTACGGCGTCGGCATTTAAATTGTTTTTTGCGTATTCAATTATATATTTATGCCCGTAATGAAAAGGATTAAATTCACAAACAATACCGGCAGTTTTTAAATTATTCACATAATCAGCACCTTTAATTTAATACAATAATTATAACTTTATAAAATGATTATGTCAACATTATTAAAATAAAAAGGACGAAATTGTAACAATTCCGTCCTTTTTATACTTTGAAAAATTAAAAGAGATGACAAATATTAAAAATCCACTTCTGTTCCGTAATAGCAACAGGTAAGAAGTTTTTCCATTTCTTCCTGAGTGGGAACACGCGGGTTTGAACCTGTGCAGGCATCGGATATTGCAAGTGATGCAATATGTGAAAGCTTTTCTTTAAACTCATCCTCCGGTACCATACCGTTTTCGTAATCTTTGTACTGTTTGGGTATGTTGAGGGCTTTGTTTATATCATCGATTTTTGAGCAAAGAGCTGCAACAAGTTCTTTATCGGTGCTGCCTTTAAGACCTACGTGACGTGCTATTTGAGCATAGCGTTTTTCGGCCTCGGCAACTTTTGAATTATATTTAATTACATATGGCAAATACATAGCGTTTGCACAGCCGTGAACTATATGCCCGTTTTTATATGCCGCACCTGTTTTATGTGCCATTGAGTGTACTATTCCGAGTAATGCATTTGAAAATGCCATACCGGCAAGACATTGTGCGTAATGCATTTTTTCACGTGCTTGTTTATCGCCTTTATAAGAACTTTCCAATTCATCAAACACCATTGATATTGCCTGAAGTGCAAGCGGGTCGGTAAACGGTGAATGAAGAGTTGATACATATGCTTCTATTGCGTGTGTAAGCGCGTCCATACCTGTATGAGCAGTAAGTTTCGGAGGCATTGTTTGTGCAATCTCGGGGTCAACAATCGCAATATCGGGTGTAATGTTAAAGTCGGCAAGAGGATACTTAATACCCTTGCTGTAATCTGTTATAACTGAAAATGCGGTTACCTCGGTTGCTGTTCCCGATGTTGAAGGTATTGCAACAAATTTTGCTTTTTGACGAAGTGTCGGGAACGAGAAAGGTTTAATAATTTCATCAAATGTTGTGTTGGGATATTCATAAAATACCCACATAGCTTTTGCAGCATCAATAGGTGAGCCGCCGCCGATTGATACAATCCAATCGGGTTCAAATTCACGCATTGCCTCTGCGCCGCGCATAACCGTTTCAACAGATGGGTCGGGTTCGACATTTTCAAAAAGTCTTACTTCCATACCTGCACTTTTTAAATTGTCGCAAACTCTGTCAAGAAAACCAAAACGTTTCATTGAACCTCCGCCGACAACTACAATGGCTTTTTTGCCTTTTAAGTTTTTAAGTTCATCAATTGTGCCATTTCCGTAATAAATATCTCTTGGTAATGTAAAACGTGCCATATTAATCCCTCCGTACTTTTATGTTTATTTTATAATTTTATCTGTTAATTTCTTAACAATTATATTTTATCATTGATTTTTAAAAAAATCCAATGTATAATATATATGACAGGTATATAATTTTTGGAATGGGGGTTACAGTATGAATTTAACTCATTTAAAATATGCCGTTGAAGTTGAAAAAACAGGCTCAATAACGCAAGCCGCAAAAAATCTTTATATGGGACAGCCAAATTTAAGCAAAGCCATAAAAGAGCTTGAGAGCGAGCTTAATATAACTATTTTTAAACGCGGTGCAAAGGGGGTTGAACCCACCGATAAGGGAAGCGAGTTTTTAAGTTATGCAAAAACCATTATTTCTCAAATGGACGAGCTTGAGTCACTTTACAAAACACCTACCGATGAAATGATATCATTTAAAATTTCGGTACCGCGCGCAACATATGTATCTGTTGCGTTTGCCGATTTTGTAAACGGTATGGCGGACGGACGTGAGCTTAATATTCATTTTAAAGAATCGTCGTCAAAAGAGGCAATAGACGATGTTGCGTCGGGTGAATGCGATGCAGGTATTGTGCGGTATCAGCAAACATACGAAAATTATTTTTTAAACGTAATTGAGTCAAGCGGTTTAAATTATGAACCTTTGTGGGAGTTTTTGCCGATTGTTATGATGAATAAAAATCATCCGCTTGCAAATTATCAAACGGTGCCGTTTAGTCTTTTAAACAACTACACGGAGATTGTACACGGCGATTATCAGGTTCCATCGCTTTCATTTTCCAAAATACGCAAAGATATTAAGCCCGCAAGCGAGCATAAACGTATTTTTGTATACGACAGGGGCAGTCAATACGATTTACTGCGTGAGGTTAACGGAAGCTTTATGTGGGTTTCGCCCATACCGCAGTCGGTGCTTGACCGCTGTAATTTTGTGACCCGAAAATGTGATTTGTCGGGAATTACAAATAAAGACATTGTAATATTTAAAAAGAACGTTGATATAAAAGACGGATATGCCGGAGAATTTATAGAATTTTTAAAAAAACATTATAAAACAAATGCCTTGCAGTAAAGTTATTACCGCAAGGCATTTATTTTTTAGTTCATAGTAAGGTTACCCGTACCCGTGTCATCATCTTTTGGCGATGAAGTATCTTTTGGCAGCCATTCGTGCTTATGTTCGTCCATTGTTTTTGTTTTAAATATTTCTACAGCCGTATTAAATGTACTGTTGTCGGACAGTTTTGACGCCAAAAGCAAATTTTCAAGCTGAACCTGCGTTGTCAAGTCCATAACACCGTACGGGAACAATCCCTCGTTTTCCTGGAATTTCATAACCGTATAATATGTTTGTTCATCATAAATATCACTTTTATCGTCAACATTGTATCCCAAAAGTTTTAAACGCTGTTTAATTGCAATTACATCGTCGCCTACGTCATCAATATCTAAAATACGTTCATATGTTACGGGTTTTAAATCCGCATCTTTATATGCCACCATTTTTTCGTGTATTACAAGGTCCGGCTCAATACCGATATTGTTTATGTTTCGTTTGTTGGGGGTAAGATAATATGCCTCCGTAAGCTTAATACCGCCGCCGACACGGAATTTTGTTACGTTTTGCATTGTGCCTTTGCCGTACGATTGCGTGCCGAGTACAATGCCCACACCCGTATCCTGAACGGCGCCCGCAAATGCTTCCGCCGCGCTTGCACTGTATTCGTTCATAAGAACTATAAGTGAATATTTGGGTTTTTCGTTATCGGAGTCAAGCGAAAACGATTTTGACGAGTTTGCATAGTCTATATGTACAACAGGTCCTTTTGGAATAAAGTTTTTACATATATCGAGCAATACATAAAGACTGCCGCCGGGGTTGTTTCTTAAATCAAATATAATATTGGTTACATTGTATTTGTTAAAGTGGCCGAGCGCCTTTTTTACAAATTCACCTGCGTGTTCGTCAAAACTGTAAAGTTTAATATATCCTATTTTATTGTTTTCAAGTGTGTAATATTCGCCCGATTCAACCGTTATTTTTTTGCGTTCGACATCTTTTTCCATATATACGCCGTTGCGTACAAAGCCAACTTTTACATAGGTTCCCTCATCGCCCGTAATATATGATTTTGCAATATTAAACTCTTGTCCCACAAGATTTGTACCGTCTGCGGTTGTAATAATATCGCCTGTTTTAATTCCTACTTCCTCGGCGGGAGAGCCTGCATAAACCGATGTTACCAAAAGTCCTTCATTAAATTCGGTTATAAGCACGCCTATGCCGCACACTTCTCCGCTTAAACTTGAGTAAAAAGCATTTAATTCTTCCTCGGTAAAGTAGCGCGAAAATTCGTCAAGATTATCAAATATTCCCGAAAAAGCCGACTCTATAACCTCCGGGTGGTCTTTTAAAACCTGTATAAGAGCGTTTTTGTACAATTGCTCGTTTGTTGTGTCAAATCTGTAATCCTGCTGAACAAGCGAAACAGCCTGGCGAACAAGCGTTGCCGCCTGCGAACCGTCCAATTCCGAAAAATCGGAGCTTGTTGCAAAAGCCGAAAAACCGCTTGCGGCGGTAATAACGGCGCATAGCATTAGCGAAATAATTTTGTGTTTGGCATTAAATATGTGTTTTCTTTTGTTGTAACGGGGTGAGTAATTGTGTATTAATTTTTTAAAAAAACTATTAAATTTCATAACAAACCTCCGTAATTTTTTTGTTTTTATAATTTTACATTTTATCGGGTGCGGATATTTTTAAAATATCAAGCACATTTTTTATTGTAATTTTTGTACATTCAACAAGTATAATTCTTGCACGCATAAGGTTTTCATCATCACATTTTACTCTGCAGCTGTTGTAAAAAGAATGAAACAGTGCCGCAAGGTCTAGAACGTATCTTGTAAGCTTGCTCGGTTCCAAAAGACGTGCGCTCGACGCAATCTCCGACGGAAACATATTTATTTTTGCAATAAGGTCTTTTTCGGGTTGCTCGGTTAAAAGCGCAAGCATATCTTTTGTAATATTTTTTATATCGGTTGATATATTTTCATCATTTAAATTTTTAAGTATACTCGATATGCGCGCGTGAGCATACTGTACATAAAACACAGGGTTATCGCTGCTTTGCTTAATGGCAAGGTCCATATCAAATTCAAGATGGCTGCCTGCCTGACGCATATTAAAGAAAAATCTTGCCGCGTCAACACCTATTTCGTCTATTAAGTCCGAAAGCGTTATCATTTCGCCCGTACGTTTAGACATTCTTGCAACATCTCCGTCCTTAATAAGACGTACCAATTGCATTATTACAATTTCAAGTTTTGAGCTGTCTATACCTATTGCGTCCATAGCGCCTTTCATTCTTGCAACGTGACCGTGGTGGTCGGCACCCCATACGTTTATAACTTTGTCAAATCCGCGAACTTCAAATTTGTTTCTGTGGTATGCAATATCTACGGCAAAATATGTTGGTATTCCGTTTGCGCGTATAAGCACTTCGTCTTTTTCACTTCCAAACTCGGTTGTTTTAAGCCAAAGAGCATTATCTTTTTCATATGTTAAACCGCTTTTTTTGAGTAATTCAATGGTTTCTTTTACTTCACCGTTTTTATGTATATTACTTTCGTTAAACCATACGTCATAATAAATTCTGTATCGTTCCAAATCGGTTTTAAGTTTTGCAATATTAATCGGCAGTGCATAGTCAACAAGTGCCTGTCTGCGTTCGCTCTCATCTGCATTTATATATTTATCGCCGTAAATATCGGCAAAGTTTTTGGCGTGTACTTTAATATCGTTGCCTTGATATCCGTCTTCGGGAAATTCAATTGCATCTTCGCCTTTAATATGCTGAATATAGCGTGCCTCAAGCGATTTTGCAAATTTTTCTATCTGTGCGCCCGCGTCATTTATATAAAATTCACGCGTTACATTATAGCCTGTCCATTCAAGTACCGATGCAAGACTGTCACCGAGTGCACCTCCGCGCGCATTGCCCATATGCATAGGACCCGTGGGGTTTGCGCTTACAAATTCAACCATAACATTTTTGCCGTTTCCAATGTTTGTTTTGCCAAAATCGCCTTTAAGATTGTATGCAAGCATTAATCCGTCATAAAGCCATTGGGGGCTTAAATAAAAATTAATGAAACCTGCGCCCGCAATTTCAATTTTTTCAATATATGTACCTTCGGTTTCAATTCCATCGGTTATTTTTTGCGCTATGGCGCGTGGATTTGTTTTAAGTACACGTGCAAGTTTCATTGCTATATTGCTCGAAAAATCGCCGTGCTCTTTTTCTTTTGGCGTTTCAATTTCAATTTCAATATCTTTTAATGCGTTGTCTGATATACTTTCTACCGATTTTGAAATTGCCTGTGTAATTTGATTTTTAATTTTCGTAATTATGTCTTTCACTTTTTATACCTCCGAAATATGAATTTTCAGTTCATTTTTTATTATATATTTGTTTTCATAATCAATAACATAGTCTATGCTTACATTACCGCCGCTTTCATCTATATCAACATAGAGTTGTGATGTAAATATATTAATATGTATTTCGCCGTACGGTGTGTTATATTGAGTAAGCGTGTGACGGTCTTTTATAAAAATCATTTCCGATGTAACAATGCCTCTGCGCGTAAGTATTACATAATCAGCACCTAATTCAAGTGTTGTTTCAACCGTTTCGTCGCACTCCGAAAGTATTGATTCGTCATACGTTAAATAAAAACGTGAATTTTCGTATTTAAAATCCGCAGTCGTAATAAGCTCGGTTTTTTCGCTTTCGTCGGCATTGGATGTGGCTTGCTGCATATTGATTATTTTTACATTGCATTCCATAGTGTGGTAAACTCCTTAATTATATAGTTCAATATTTATTTTTTGAATATCCCCGTCAATATGTCTTCCCAAAAATATATTTGCCTGATGTGTAAATCCGTCAATGTTATCGCTTACAAAATATCTGTATTGTTGGCTTTTAGGGCAGCCGCACAATGAATTCTGTTCGGCAAGTTTAATTTTTGCATATTCCGCAAGCTCGCGCCCCGAGTCAACAAGCGTAACATTTTCTCCCACAATATTTCCTATAACCTTTTTTAAAATAGGGTAGTGAGTGCAGCCGAGTATTATTGTGTCGGCTCCGCTTTTAATAATGTCTTTTAAATAATCGCTCGCTATAAGATGTGCCGCCTCGCTGTCGGCATAACCGTTTTCAACAAGCGGTACAAAAAGCGGACACGCTTTATTGTACACCTCAATTTGAGGACTAAGTTTTTTTATGTATTGTTCGTATTTGTTGCTGTTTATTGTGCTTGCGGTGCCGAGAACACCTATTTTGCCGTTTTTGGTAACATCAACGGCTTTTTTTACAACAGGCTCCACAACACCGAATATGGGAATATTAATATTGTCTTTAAGTTTGGGGAGCGCCACCGTACTTGCTGTTCCGCAAGCAACAAGTATCATTTTAATATCAAATTTTTGCAGAAAAGATATGTCTGATTTTACATATTTAATAAGCGTTTCCTCCGAACGCGAACCGTACGGAACACGTGCCGTATCGCCAAAATATATAATGTTTTCGTTCGGCAAAACTTTAATTAGGTTTTTTACCGCCGTAAGTCCGCCGAGACCCGAATCAAACACACCTATATATTTATTATTCATTTCAGCCTCCGAAAAGAATTTTGAGTTTTCTATAATAGTATAACATAAAATATATAAAACTTAAAGTGTTTTTTAAATTTTTTTTATGTTTTTTAATTTTTTAATCTTTTTTTAATGTAATTTTAATGAATTATAAATAATATTTTAAATAAAGGTTGAAAAACAAATAAAAATTTGGTACAATAAATGCGGTGATTTGCAATGGAATACAAATGTAAAAATAATGGTATTGTTGTAACCGGTGCAGACAGTTTTAATATAACGCACACATTTACGTGCGGACAGTGCTTTCGCTGGGTTAAAGAACAAGACGGCTCGTTTACGGGAATTGCGCACGGCAGGGCGGTAAACATTGCCGACTGTGACGGCGGTTTTGTTATAAACAACACAACCCAAGAGGATTTTAACCGTATTTGGAGAAACTATCTTGATTTGGATACAAATTATACCGAAATAAAAAACGGATTTTTGCACGACGAATATTTAAAAAAGGCAATATCTTTCGGCGGCGGAATACATATCTTAAATCAAGATATATTTGAGTGCCTGATATCTTTTATTATATCAACGCAAAACCAAATTCCGCGTATTATGAAAATAGTATCGGCATTATCGCAAATGTTTGGCGGCAAAATTAGCTGTAACGGTAAAACATACTATGCTTTTCCCACGCTTAAGCAATTGCAAAATGTAAAAGAAAGTGACCTTGCGGAGCTGAAAGCCGGCTACAGAGCCGAATATATTGTAGATGCCGTAAATAAAATATTGTACGGCGATGTGGATTTATATAGCGTTGAAAAGTACGATATCGATAAAGCGCGCGCGGAACTGATGAAAATTAAGGGTGTCGGGCCAAAGGTTGCCGATTGTGTTTTGCTTTTTTCGGCAAAAAAGAGCAATGCATTTCCAATAGATGTATGGGTTAAACGAACAATGAAAAACTTGTATTTGGGCGATAAGGCAACAAACATGCAAATTTTGGAGTTTGCCCAAACTCATTTTGGCAAGTTTGCCGGAATGGCACAGCAGTATTTGTTTTATTATTCAAGAGAAAATTCTTTAAAATAAGAGAAAGGTGATTACAATGAAAAATATAAAACTTCAAAAAATAACACGTATTGCAATGCTTGCCGCAATATCGGCACTTTTAATGTATTTTGACTTTCCACTTTGGTTTGCCCCAAATTTTTACAAACTCGATTTTAGCGAGCTGCCTGTATTAATAGGCGCTTTTGCACTCGGCCCCGTTTCGGGTATTGTAATTGAGGCGGTAAAAGTATTTATTGTTTTTTTGGTAAAAGGTTCGTCTACGGGCGGCGTTGGTGAAGTATCAAACTTTTTAATAGGTCTTTCCTTTGTTTTGCCGGCGGCATATGTGTATAAGTTTAACAAAACAAAAACATCAGCAATTGTTGGTATGGTAACGGGTACGGTTATATTGGCTGCCGTTGGCGGTGTGCTTAACGCATTTGTGCTTATACCGCTATATTCAAAATTTATTCCGCTTGAACAAATTATTCAAATGGCAAATAAATTAAACTCATCCATAAATAATATTACAACGCTTATTTTGTTTGCGGTTGTACCGTTTAATTTGGTAAAGGGTATATCGGTAAGTATTTTAACAACTTTTATATATAAAAGAATAAGTCCGATTTTAAAAAATGAGAGAGCGCATTAAAATGCACTCTCTCATTTTTTAAAATATTACAGTTTGTTATCTTTTTGCTTCAAACGATTCGCAATCTGTACATTCCACTTTTGTGGGATTGCTTTCGTGTGTTCCTACAAGAATTTTTTCGAGCGAACAATAATTCTCAGATTCACAGTGATGTCTGCATTCTGTAACCGTACAACCGATAGATTTGTTTGGACTGCATGAACAACTCATAATATTCTCCGTTTCCGCCGTAATCAAACGGCTTTTAATTTAATATTGATTGAATTTTTATTTGCTTATTTCATTTTTGCATTTGCCGCTTTGCTCAAATTCGCGAATGTTTTCAAGAGTAACACTTGCAATGTTTTCAAGCGCCTCCGCTGTAAGAAATGCTTGATGCGATGTTATTAAAACATTAGGCATTGTAAGAAGTATTCTTAAATTATCGTCGTGTATATATTCGTCGGATTTATCTTCAAAAAATATTTCCGTCTCTTCTTCATACACATCGAGCGCCGCGCCGCCTATTTTTTGCGTTTTAAGTCCGTCAAGTAAGTCGCTGCTGTCTATAAGCGCACCGCGTGATGTGTTTATAATGTAAACACCGTCTTTCATAAGCGCCACAGACTCCTTGTTTATTATATGGTAAGTGTCGTTTGTAAGCGGGCAGTGAAGTGAAATTATATCACTTAATCCGAACAATGTTTTAAGATCTGTATATTCAACATTTTCGGCGTTTCGGATAACGTCATAGGCAAGTATTTTCATTCCAAAGCCCCTGCATATATCCATAAAGACGCGGCCTATTTTGCCTGTACCTATTACACCCACCGTTTTACCGTGCAAATCAAAACCCGTAAGTCCGTTTAATGTAAAATTAAGGTCTTTGGTTCTGATATATGCTTTGTGTATTTTTCGGTTGAGGCATAAAAGCATACCCATTGTGTGCTCCGAAACGGCATACGGCGAATAATTGGGAACGCGGAAAATTTTAATTTTTTCCGCGGCATATTTTAAGTCTACATTATTATATCCCGCACATCGGAGCGATATAAATTTTACGCCGTATTCGTAAAGCCTGTCTATGGTTTCCTTGTCTATAACGTCATTTACAAAAGCTATAACGCCGTCAAAGTTTTTTGCCAGCACCGCCGTATCGGGGGTAAGCTTTGACTCATAATATTTTATTTGTACGTTATAGCTGTCTTTTAGTTTGTCAAACCACACAACGTCGTAGGGCTTTGTATCAAAAAATGCTATTTTTTTCATGAAATCTCCTTACTGTATGCATACAGTAATATTATCCCGATAAATCATTTTATTATGCGGTTTTATTTTTATTTTTTTATTTTTTGCAATTTTATTTTTTACGCATTTTTTCAAAAAAATCCGATAGAAGCTTTTTGCTTTCATCTTCGTCTATTCCAAAATATACTTCGCATTTGTGATTAAGTGTTTCACATAAATTGTACATTGTGCCGCACGCGCCAAAGTTATTGTCTTGTGCACCTATGTACACACGCGCAATGCGTGACGCCATAATTGCGCCCATACACATAGGGCAGGGCTCTAATGTTACATACAAATCACAGCCGTATAAATATTTTTGATTTAACTTTTTTAGGGCACCGTTTATGCAAAGTATTTCGGCGTGACATAGCGGGTTGCTGTTTTTTTGTATGCTGTTGCGGCTTTTAAAAATAATTTTGCCGTCTTTTACTATTACGCACCCAACGGGTATTTCATTTTCGGTATATGCTTTACGTGCTTGCTCAATTGCAATTTGCATAAAATCGTTTATATATGACATTATAAATCTTCTCCTGTTTTTTACCGGAATGAAAAAAGGTATTGCATATGCAATACCTTTTTGTGGAGCGGAAGACGAGATTCGAACTCGCGACGTTCACCTTGGCAAGGTGACGCTCTACCACTGAGCCACTCCCGCATATTAAACTTACATAATACAAAATACAAACAATTGCAAATCGAAAAAATGGTGCCTCCGGGCGGAATCGAACCACCGACACGGGGATTTTCAGTCCCCTGCTCTACCGACTGAGCTACAGAGGCATACTGGCGACCCGGATGGGACTTGAACCCACGGCCTCTAGCGTGACAGGCTAGCGCTCTAACCAACTGAGCTACCGGGCCATATTAACTTAATTTGGTGGGCCTTCGGGGACTTGAACCCGGGACCGACCGGTTATGAGCCGGTTGCTCTAACCAACTGAGC